>JBKQQQ010001159.1:0-14528 GCA_052144275.1 Streptosporangiaceae bacterium | reverse complement strand
AGCTGCGTGGCGTCTTCGGCGAGGTAAGCCTCGGCGAGCATGAGGAAGCCGGGAGTGCAGAACCCGCACTGCAGCGCGTGATGATCGCTGAACGCCTGCTGCAGGTCCGACAGCTGCTCGCCGTCGGCCAGCCCCTCTACGGTGCGCACCTCGGCGCCGTCGGCCTGCACCCCGAAGACCAGGCAGGCCCGCACCGGCGCGCCGTCGAGGACCACCGTGCACGCCCCGCAGATGCCGTGCTCGCAGCCGAGGTGGGTACCGGTGTAGCCGAGGTCGTGGCGGAGCATGTCGGCCAGCGTCCGGCGGGCCTCGACCACCAGCTCGTGCTCGCGGCCGTTGACCTTGAGGGAGATGGCGTGCATGTCCTTCACGGGACGGCTCCAGCTTGGTTCAGGGCGGCGCTCAGGTCCTGCGGCAGCACCGGGATGTGGTCGAAGCGCACGTCGGTGTCGGACAGCGCGTCGTTGATGGCGCCCAGCACGGCGGCCGGGGCGCCGATCGTGCCGCCCTCCCCCATCCCCTTCGCGCCCGTCTCGCTGAACTGAGAGGGCGTCTGCAGGTGGACGATGTCCACGGCGCACATCTCCGCCGCGGTGGGTGCCAGGTAGTCCATCAAGGTGGCGCTGACCGGCTGGCCTTCGGGGTCGAAGCGGACCCGCTCCAGCAACGCGGCCGCCGCGCCCTGGGTGACGCCGCCGCGCACCTGCCCGTCCACCACCATCGGGTTGATGACCACACCGCAGTCCTCGACGACCAGGTACCGGCGCAGCCGGATCGCGCAGGTGCCCGGGTCGACCACCACCATGGCCACGTGGCAGGCGTTGGAGAAGGTGCCGGGCGGGTCGAACGTGGCCCTGGCCTCCAGCCCGTAGCGCAGGTCCTCGGCCAGCCGGTGGGCCTGGAAATGAACCAGCCTGGCCAGCTCGGGGATGGGAATCGACGCGTGGTCGTCGCCGCGGACGCGGGCCACGCCCTCGGCGAGCTCGATGTCGGCCGGGCTGGCCTCCAGCTGGCTGGCGGCGATCTTCCTGAGCTGCCCGGCGACCACGTCCGCGGCCCGGCCGGCCGCGCCCCCGCCGATCACCACCGAGCGGCTGCCCCAGGTGCCCCAGCCGTAGGACGCGAGGTCGGTGTCACCCTGGCGCAGCCTGACCTGGCCGGGGTGGACGCCGAGGCGGTCCGCGACGATCTGCGCGAACGTCGTCTCGTGCCCCTGGCCATGCCCGCAGGTCCCGGTGGTGACGATGACCTCGCCTGTCGGGTCCATCCGGACCAGCGCGGTGTCATAGCCGGGGGTCATCCGCATCCGGCGCTGGGACATGGTCGGGGTCCCGTAGGCGGTGCGCTCGGAGAAGCAGGCATAGCCGATGCCCGCCCGCAGCCCGGCGCTCCTGAGCCTGTCGCGGTCGGCGGCCCAGGCCTTTTCCGTCACGATCTGCTCGGCCAGGTCGAGCGACTCGCGGTAGCTGCCCTCGTCGTAGGTGATCTTGTTGACCCCGGTGTAAGGGAACTCGTGCTTGCCGATCAGGTTGGCCCTTCGCACCTGCAGCGGGCCGATCTCGAGGGCGGCCGCGGCCTTCTCCATCAGCCGCTCCATGACCAGCACGATCTGCGGCCGCGACACGCCCCGGTACGGCGCGGCGGGAGCCTTGTTGGTGGCGATGGCCCGGCCCCGCGCCCGGTACGCCGGCACCTTGTACACGCCGGGCAGTTCGGTGGCGGCCATCAGCGGCTCGACCGCGCAGGTGAACGGGAACACCGAGTAGGCCCCGGTGTCGCAATCGATCTCCGCATCCAGCCCGAGGATCCTGCCGTCCTGGCTGAAGGCGGCTTTCACTCGGTAGCGCTGCTCGTGGCCGTGGAAGGCGGCGGTCAGGTTCTCCTGGCGGTCCTCGGTCCATCGCACCGGCCGCCGCAGCCGCAGCGCGGCCGCCGCCACGGCCACCTCTTCCCGGCCGACCACGCACTTGAGCCCGAACCCGCCGCCGACATCCGGAGCGATCACCCTGATGGAGCGCTCCGGCAGGCCGAGGGCCTGCGCGACGCCGGAACGGACCTGGTGCGGGACCTGGGTGGAGACGTGCATGACCAGCTGATCGTCGCGGTCATCCCATTCGGCCAGGCAGGCGCGTCCCTCCAGGGGCAGGGCGGCGACCCGGGCGCTTGAGAAGGTGGCGCTGACGGTGACGGCTGCCCCGGCGAAGATCTCCGGAAGGCGGTCGTCGTCGAACATCAGCAGGTCGACCAGGCAGTTTCCGTGGTCATGCAGCCTGGGCGCCCCGGCGGCGGTGGCGGTTTCCATGCTCGCCACAGCGGGCTGCGGATCCCAGTCCACCTCGACGAGCTCGGCCGCGTCCTCCGCCCGGTAGGCGTCATCGGCGATCACCACCGCCACCGGCTCGCCGACGAACCTGACCTTTTCTCCCGCCAGGATGGGCATCGCGGTGGGGACGAACTCGTCCCGTTCCAGCATCGCCAGCAGGTAAGGGCACCCGAGGCTCTCCGCGGTGAAGAGGCGCTCCACCCCAGGGGCCTGGCTGGCGGCGGTGCCGTCGATCTTGTTGACCAGGGCGTGGGCGTGCGGGCTGCGGACGAACGCCGCGTGCAGCAACCCCGGGCGGGTGAGGTCGCCGACGAACCGGCCCCGGCCCAGCAGCATCCGGCGGTCTTCCTTGCGGGGCAGCGCGGCGCCGATCCAGCCGGTCACGCTTGAACCTCGTCCCCGGGCTGGCTCGCCTCGGCGAGCGCGCGGGACACCAGGGTGGCGGTCAGCCTGCGCCGGAACCCGGCGTCGCCGTGCGCGTCGTCGGGAGGGTCGATCTGGCCGGCGGCGTGCTCGCCCATGGCCTGCCAGGTCGCTGCGGTGGCCGGCTGGCCGCTCAGCGGATCCGCGTTCACCTCGACGGGCAGCGGGCCGACGCCGCCGAGCACCACGCGCCCGGACCGGCACACGCCGTCCGCGACGTCCACGGACACCGCGGCGGCGACGACCGCGAAGTCCCCCTGCCGCGGGGCGAACTCGGTGAGCGCCGCGCGCTCGGCCGGCTCGGGAAACCAGATCTCGGTGATCATCTCGTCCGGGGCGGCCGCGGTGCTGTAGTACCCCTCGAAGAAATCGGCGGCCGGGACAGTGCGCTGCCCGTCCGGTCCGGTGAGCATGATCCGGGCGGCCAGCAGCACCGCGAGCAGGCACCACTCCGACGCGGGGTCGGCGTGCGCTATGCTGCCGCCGAACGTGCCCCGGCTGCGGATCGGGTAGTGACCGATCCACCGGGCCGACCGGGGCAGGACGCCGAACCCGTTCAGCACGGCCGGGTCGCGGCTGGTCTCGACCGTGCGGTGGGTGGTGAGCGCGCCGATGCGCAGCCCGGCAGCGTCGGCCGCGTCGGCCCGCAGGTAGCTCAGGCCGTCGATCCTGGACACGTCCACCAGCGCGGTGGGCCGGGCCAGCCGGAAGTTCATCATCGGGACCAGGCTCAGGCCGCCGGCCAGGATCTTTGCCTCCTCGCCCAGCTCGGCGAGCAGCGCGACCGCCTCGGCCACGCTGTGCGCGCGATGGTAGGCGAACGGCGCTGGCTTCACCTGACTCCTCGCAGGGCAGGCGAGTCCCGGCCCTGTTTCGCCGAGGCTCAGTTCATTTGGTATACCATATTTCAGTCATTTCTGGAGCCCCCCGATTCTGGAAGGCTCCCCGGATGTCGTGAGCTACGTATTCTGGAGAGCCCTACATTCCGAGAGCCTGAGCATGCCGCATCCTCATCTGACGGTCGAGACCAGCCCGGACGGCTACCGCTGGCTTCGCCTGTCCCGGCCGGAGCGGCGCAACGCGCTCGACGTGAGCCTGCTGCGTGCCGTAGCGGACGCGCTGGCCTGCGAACCCGAAGCGCCCGTGGTGCTCGGCAGCACTGATCCGCGGGTGTTCTGCGCAGGGGCCGACCTGACCATCTCCGATGCCGAACGGGCGGCCGTCTCCGACCTGGTCTACGACTGCTGCGAGACCATCGTCACCAGGCCCGGGCCGGTGATCGCGGTGCTGACCGGGCCGGCGGTGGGTGGCGGCGCGCAACTGGCGGCCGCGTCCGACCTGCGCATCGCGGGACCGGCGGCGCGGCTGCGCTGGACCGGCCCGCCCGGCCTGGACCTCACGGTGGGCGCCTGGCTGCTGCCCGACCTGGTCGGCCGGGCCACGGCCATGGACCTGGTCCTGACCGGTCGCTGGGTCGAGGCGGCCGAGGCACTCGCGCTCGGCCTGGTCAACCGCGTCTGCGACGACCCGGACCTCGCGGCCGGCCAACTGGCCGCCGACCTGGCCGGGCGAGGCGCCGGCGTCAAGGCGGTGATGGCGGCCGGCGGGCTGCTCGACCGCCTGCGGGCCGAACGGTCGGCTAACCGTTCGGCCTGGGCCCGGGTGACTGCGGCAGCCCCGCCGGCCACGCCGAGCCCATGAGCGGCTACGGGGACTGGAGCCTGGCCGGGTGGCGGACGCACCTGCCCGGCGTGGCCAATGTGCACGACCATGTCGCGGGGCTGGGTGACGAGACCATCCCCGCGCTGGCGGCCGCGGCCGCCAGCCGGGTGCCGGACCGGGTCGCGGTGACCGTGGACGGGGAGCCGGTCACCCACGCCGGGCTGGACGACGAGTCCGGCCGGGTGGCCACATGGCTGGCCACGCGGGTGCACCCCGGGGACCGGGTGCTGCTCGCGGCCGACGCCAGCATCGGATTCGTGCGCTGCTACCTCGGCGCGCTGCGGGCCGGGGCCGTGGTCGTGCTGGCCAACCCCGCTTACACCGCCGCTGAACTCGGGCACCTGGTGGCCGACTCCGGCGCGGTGCTGGCCTTTACCGACCCTGAGCCCGCGCGGCGGCTGGCCGGGCTGGAACCGAGCGGATCCGCGCCGCTGCTGACGGCAGACGTCCGGGAACTGCCCGAACGAACCAGGCCTGCCACCGGGATCGTTCCCCGGCCGGACGATACGGCGCTGCTCGCGTATACTTCGGGCACGACCGGCAGGCCCAAGGGGGTGCCGCTGACCCACCGTCAGGTGGCGGTCTCGATCCGGGCGGCGATGGCAGCCTGGGGATGGCATTCCGATGACGTGCTCGTGCACGCGCTGCCGTTGTTTCACCAGCACGGCCTGGGCGGACTGCACACCGCGCTGATCGCCGGCGGCACCGTGCACATCCGGTCGAAGTTCTCGGCAGCCGACCTGGTGCGGGCAGTCGGCGACGCCCGTGCCAGCGTGCTGTTCGCGGTGCCCACCATCTACCAGGCGCTAGCGGAATCCGCGTCGGCCACGCCGGCCGCGGTGGCCGGTCCGATCGCGGGGCTGCGGGATCTGCGCCTGGCGGTATGCGGTTCGGCGCCGCTGAGCCCGGCGCTGGCCGGCCGGCTGCCCGCTGTCCTCGGGCGGTTGCCGCTCATCAGGTACGGCACGACCGAGAGCGGGCTGGACGTCTCCAACCCGGTCGCCGATCCCCTCGGGGACACCATCGGGGTGCCGCTGCCCGGCATGCTGGCCAGGATACGGACCACGGACGGCGTGGCGGATCCAGGCGCGGACGGCGAGATCCAGCTCCGCGGGCCGCAGGTCTTCACTGGCTACTGGAACGACCCCGCGGCCACCGCGGCCGCGTTCACCCCGGACGGCTGGTTCCGCACCGGCGACATCGGGGCCGTGGACCCGGTCACCGGGCACCTGGTGATCCGCGGCCGGACCAAGGAAATGATCATCACCGGCGGCCTGAACGTCTATCCCCGCGAGGTGGAGATCGCGCTCGAGAGCCATCCGTCGGTGGCGGAGGCGGCCGTGGCGGGCGTCGCGGACGAACGGTGGGGCGAGCGGGTGACCGCCTGGGTGGTCCCGGCGGACGGGCACGGGTTCGACGAGGCCGCGCTGATCGCGCACGCCAGGACGCTGCTGGCGGGGTACAAGTGTCCCAAGCGGGTGTTCCGGGTGGCGGCGCTGCCCCGCAACCAGCTCGGCAAGATCGTCCGCAGCGCTCTGCGCTAAGTCCCGGTCAGGTCCTCCGCCATGACAAGCCAGGGCCGCGTCAGGCTACCTTTGCTCGATCCAGCCGTAGCGCATGCGGCCGACGATCTGCACGCGGAGGACGACCGGCACGCCGGGCTCGGCGGCCGGGCGGATCTTGACGTCGGCGTAGCGCACCCTCAGCACCCTCAGTGAATCACCATCCACGGCCACGCCCGGCCTGGTCACCAGGACCAGGGATCCGCCACGCATGTTCAAGTCGATACGCAGCGTGTCGTGGATGATCACCGCATCGGTGAAGTCGAGCCACATGTCGCACCACGACAACCGCAGCTCCAGCCGCTGCGGAACCACCCACCGGCCGGTGCGCCGGACCGAGCCTCCCCGCTGGTCGATCCGGTATACATCCTCGGCCTGCGCCATGGCCGCGCCCGGCATGCCCGGCGCCGCCATCAGGTCGGCGGTGAGGGTGGCCAGCTCACCGAGGGTGCGGGAGGACAAGGCCGCTTCCAGGCGCTCATCCAGCTCGTCGGGGGTCAGCCGCCCCTCCCCGGCGGCGACGCGCAGTACGTCCATCACCCGGTCCCGGTCCGCGTCAGAGGCCCTCATTTCGGGCGACCAGCCGGGTCCGGAAGGCTCACCGGTCGGCCAGAAGTCTGCCGACACATCCCCTCCCGTGCCGCTTACGGCTCCGCGTTAGGCGCCGGTACGCACCCGGCGAGTCAACGCTATCTCGCGTAAGGACGTCGGCCAAGCTCACGTCCCTGTGGGTGGCCGCGACCGCGGGCAACTGGATCTTCCTTCTCAGTGATATTTGGTATACCATCCAGCTCACACCCGCGCCCACGACGGAAGACGCCGACCGGGTGTGACGCTGTAGCGAAGCGGAAGGGGTTGCGGTGGATCTGCGGCTAGACGGCAAGGTCGCCTTCGTCACAGGCGCCAGCAAGGGCATCGGCCGCTGCGTGGCCGAGTTCCTCGCCCGCGAGGGGTGCGACGTGGTCATCACGGCCCGGACCGCCGGGCCGCTGGAAGCCGCCGCGGAGAAGATCGCCGCCGACACCGGCCGCGCGGTGCTGCCGCTGGCCGGGGACATGAGCGTGACCGAGGAGGTCCAGCGCTGCGTCGACGCCACCCTGGAACGCTTCGGCACGATCGACATCCTGGTCACCTGCGCGGGCAGCTCACCCGGCGGCCTGCTCGAAGACCTGACAGAAGACCAGTGGATGTCGAGCCTCAACCTGAAGTTCATGGGCTACGTGCGGTCGGTGCGCGCGGTCATCGGCCACATGCGTCAGCGCGGCGAGGGCGCCATCGTGCTCGTCGTCGGCAACGACGGCCTCAAGCCCAGCTACTGGGAGATGACGGCAGGCGTGGCCAACGCGGCGGACATCAACTTCGCCTCCTCGGTCGCCGAGCAGTACGGGCGGTACGGAGTACGCATCAACACCGTCAACCCTGGCCCCGTGAACACCGACCGGTGGGACACGCTGGAGCGGGCCTTCGCCCGCGATAAGGGCGTGACCCAGGAGCGCGCGCACGAACTAGCGGAGCAGTCCATCCCGTTCGGCCGCATCTGCGAGCCGGAAGAAGTCGCGGCGCTGGTGACGTTCCTCGCCTCGCCGCTGGCCAGCTTCATCAACGGCGCCCACATACCCGTCGACGGGGCGCAGCGCAAAGCAATCATGGACCATTGAGGGAGGCTCGCCATGACTGACGCTACAAGCACCGCGGAGCTGCGGCCGCTTCAGATCGAGGCGAACGGCATCAACGTCATCGCCGAGAACGAACGCAAGGGCCACCCGCGTGACCTGTTCTGGCCGTGGTTCGCCGCGAACATCTCGGTGCTCGGCCTCAGCTACGGCGCGTTCGTGCTCGGCTTCGGCATCTCGTTCTGGCAGGCCCTCATCGTGGGCGTCGTCGGGATCGTGCTGTCGTTCCTGGCGTGCGGGTTCATCGCGGTGGCGGGCAAGCGGGGCTCGGCTCCGACCATGGTGCTCAGCCGGGCCGCCTTCGGGGTCAACGGTAACAAGCTGCCCACGGTGATCTCCTGGCTGCTGACCGTCGGCTGGGAGACGGTGCTCGTCATCCTGGCCACGCTGGCCACCGCCACCGTCTTCCATCGCCTCGGCTGGGGCGGTGGCGACGGGACCAAGGTCGTCGCGCTGATTATCGTGGTCGCGCTGACCATCTTCGGCGGCGTGATGGGCTTCGACCTGATCATGCGGATGCAGACCTGGATCACCATCGTGACCGGGGTGTTCACCGTGGTGTTCATCGCGCTGGTGGCGGACAAGATCCACTGGCATACCGTGTCCGGCATCCACGGCGGCTCGGCCGAGGCCCTCATCGGCGCGCTGGTCTTCATGATGACCGGCTTCGGCCTGGGCTGGGTGAACTGCGCCGCCGACTACTCGCGCTACCTGCCGCGCCGGTCCTCCGGCGCGGGCGTGATCGGCTGGACCACGTTCGCCTCGTCGGTCGCGCCCATCTTCCTGCTGGTCTTCGGGCTGCTGCTGGCGGGCTCCTCCTCCAGCCTGAGCTCGGCGATCGGCGCCGACCCCATCGGGGCGCTGGCCACGCTGCTGCCCACCTGGTTCCTGGTGCCGTTCGCGATCGTGGCGGTGCTCGGCTTGATCGGCGGCTCGGTGCTGGACATCTATTCCTCCGGGCTGGCGCTGCTCACCCTGGGCGTCCGGGTCCCCAGGTACGCCGCGGCCCTGATCGACGGCACGGTGATGACGCTCGGCACCATCTACGTGGTGTTTGTCGCACATAACTTCATCGGCCAGTTCGAAGGCTTCCTGATCACGCTGGGCGTGCCGATCGCGGCCTGGTGCGGGGTCATGCTCGCCGATATCGCGCTGCGGCGACGGGACTACGCCGAACCGGATCTGTTCAACCCGAGTGGCCGCTACGGCGACATCCGGTGGATCCCGGTGCTTACGGTCATCGTGGCGACCGGAATCGGCTGGGGCCTCGTCACCAACAGCTCGGCCAGCTGGCTGACCTGGCAGGGATACCTCCTCAGCCCGTTCGGCCTGGGAGGCAAGACCGGCGCCTGGGCCTTCGCCAACCTCGGCGTGCTGGTGGCGCTGGCTATCGGCTTCGTCGTGACCCTGGCGTTCAGCCGCGCCGCCGTCCGCGCCGAAGAAGCGGCCCCCTTGCCCACCCCTGCTCGGGCAGGAGCATAGCAAAGGGTCTTCTTTCGCCGGGTATGCGACGTTTACCCTGGCAGAATGGGGATGCCCTCGCCAGGCTGGGATACGCTGGTCCACCAGACCAGGGTCTCGGCCCGGCGCCGCAAGCGCCGTCGCCGCCAGCGGCGGATGCTCTGGCTGCTGACCGCCGCTACGACGGCGGTGCTGGTGGTCATTGCCTTGTTCGTCAAGGACATTTCCAGGGTCCCGACCGTGGCCCGGCCGGCCGCGCTGTCCGCCTCGGCGCGGACCCTCGACCGAGGGGCCACATCGGGCGGGGCGCGGCACCGGGTGTCGCCGCGACGCAGCGGCCCGGCCGGGGCCCCGCAGGTGACCGACACCACATCGGGCCTGTCCTATCAGCGACTCCCCTCGCCCTGGAGCCAGGGCTGCCCGTCCGACCTGAACACGCCGATGTTCAACTGGAGCGCGGGCGAGAACGCCGTGGCCGGGCAGGTCAGTATCGGCGGGTCTGTCATCGACTGGCACGGCCTGGCCTGCTCAGGCCAGCTCCAGCAGCAGTTCGCTTACGCCGGCCCAGCGGACCTCGAGCCGACCGCGATGAGCCTGGTCGGCGCGCTTGATCCGGCCTACTACGGCGGGGTGCAGCACTCCCGCACGATCGAGGACAGCTCCGCGATGCAGGTCAGCGGGCACCTGGCCTGGATCGTCAAGTTCGAAATGACCTACCCGGACGGCGCGAGCCAGGGCCTGACCTGGAGCAGCGAACCGGGCGCCGTGGTGGTCGTCGACCTCGGCGGGAGCCAGGCCCCCGCCGTGTTCTACGTGTCGGTGCCCGCCAACCTCGGGACCCAGAACGTCACCACGCTCATCGACTCGCTCCGCGTCAGCTAGCTTTCCGCGATGCTGACGTTGCCGCCGCCGCTTTCCACGTTGATCTTGTTGCCGGACGACGAGCTGACCGGCACCGATGCGCTGTAGTCGCCGCCGTCGGTGCTGCTCGTGATGGCGTAGTGGGTGTTGCCCTGCGGGAGCACGATAGTGATGTCGCCCCCGTCGCTGATGATGTTCAGGTTCACAGGCGCCTTGGTGAACGCCAGCGTGACGTTCCCGCCGCCGGACTCGGTGGTGACATCCGGCGCCGACAGGTCGGTGCCGTTGACGTCGCCCCCGTCGGTGGAGAACTGCCGGATGCTGCCGAGGTCGCTGGCGGTCAGGTTGCCGCCGCCGGTCGTCACGTCGGCGATCCCCCCGACGCCGGAGACCGTGACGTCACCACCGCCGCTGTCTAGCGTGACGTTGCTGTCGATGCCGTTGACCTGCATGTTGCCGCCCTCGCTGGTGAGCTGGAGCGCGGTGTCCCGCGGGACGTCGAGGATCGCGCTCAGCCCGCAGTTACCGGTCGGCAGGCGGCAGTCGAGGTGGAAACCGTCCCCGCTTACCGTCAGCCGGGGACGGACGAGGCTGTACTCGACGGTGCCGGTCAGCCGGGCGATACCGCTCCTGGCCTGGTCCTGGTGCACGGTGATGTCACCGCCACCGCTGCTGGCCACCAGATGGCCGCCCTGGAGGGGGATGGACGTGTTGATCGCGAAGCTCGCCCGGCCGATCCCGGCGACGAGGCTGAAGGCGCTCCACGCGATCAGGGCGAGGGCGAACGGCACGCCGATCGCGAGGGTGACCCAGCGGCCCGGCGTCATCCGCAGGGCGGGCGCACGCGGCGGGCTGGACATAGGAGCGGTCATCATGGCTGTTCCCCGTTTCATCCCGTGCCGAGGTAGCGCAGGACGGCGAGCACGCGACGGTGGTCGCGGTCGCCGGGCGCAAGCCCGAGCTTGGTGAAGATGTTATTGATGTGCTTTTCCACCGCGCCGCCGCCGACGACGAGCGCGGCGGCGATGGCGGAGTTGGACCGGCCCTCGGCCATCAGCGCGAGCACCTCGCGCTCGCGCGGGGTGAGCTCACCGAGCGGGTGGCGGCTGCGGGCGAGCAGCTGCGCGACGACTTCGGGATCGAGCGCGCTGCCGCCCGCCGCCACCCGGTGCAGCGCGTCGAGGAACTCGGCGACGTCTGCGACCCGGTCCTTGAGCAGGTAACCGACCCCGTGCGGGCGGCCGGAGATCAGTTCGGTGGCGTACCGCTCCTCCACCCACTGGGACAGGACGAGCACGCCGACCTCGGGCCACTGGTCCCGGACCACCAGGGCCGCGCGCAGCCCCTCGTCGGTGAAGGTGGGCGGCATCCGGACGTCGACGACGACCGCGTCCGGGGTGTGCGCGGCCACCGCGCGCAGGAACTTCTCCCCGTCGCCCTCGGCGGCGGCCACCTCGTGCCCGGCCTCGGTAAGCAACCGGGTCAGCCCCTCCCGCAGCAGCACGGAGTCCTCCGCGATCACTACCCGCATGGCAGTTCCGCCGCGATGATCGTCGGGCCGCCGGCCGGCGACTCCACCGAGAGCCGCCCGTCCACCCCGGACACCCGGTCGGCCAATCCGGAGAGCCCCGGGCTGTGAGCGTCGGCCCCGCCGATCCCGTCGTCGCTGATCATGACGGTCAGCGTGCCCGGGTACCCGTGGCCTTCCACCAGGACCTTGGCGTGGCTGGCCCGGGAGTGCTTGGCCACGTTGGTGAGCGCCTCGGCCACCACGAAGTAGGCGACCGCCTCCACCGAGGACTTCGGCCGCACCGGCACGTCCACGTATACCTCCACCGGCACCGGGCACAGGGCGGCCAGGCCGGACAGGGCCGCGTCCAGGCCGCGCTCGGTCAGCACCGGCGGGTGCACGCCGCGGACGAGGTTGCGCAGCTCGGTGAGGGCCTCCTTGGCCTGGGCGTGCGCCTGGTCGACCAGTTCCCTGGCCGCGTCGGGGTCGTCGGTGAACTTCGCCTTGGCCCGGCCGAGCTCCATGGCCAGCGCGACCAGCCGCTGCTGCGCGCCGTCGTGCAGGTCGCGCTCGATCCGCCGTCGTTCCGCCTCGGCCGCGTCCACCACCCGTTCCCGGCTGATCTCGAGCTCGGTCACCCGGGCGGCCAGGTCGCTCGGCGGGCCGAGCAGGCGGCGGGACATCGCCGTGTCCGCGACCGCCAGCCCGCGGGTCAGCTGCGGCGCGGCCAGCAGCACCAGCAGGCCGATCGCCGCCGAGGCCGCCATCGTGGGCGTGCCGCGCAGCACGATGTCGCCGATCTCGGCGCCGCCGCTGGGCAGCGATGAGTTGTACAGCGGCAGCGTCAGCATGACCAGGGCCACGGCCCAGGCCACGACGCTGATCGTCGCGGCGACCGCACTGACGGGCAGCCGCAGCAGCGCGTAACCGATATCGCCCCAGGTGGCCCGCTCGGTAAGCATCCGCCAGCGCGGCACGACCCCCCACCGGTATCCGGCCCGGCTACCCGCGGGCCAGGCCGGGATCCGCACGCCGAGCAGAAACCCGAACCGGGCCCGCTCGGCGGAGGCGAACCAGTCGGCGAGCCGCAGCGTCACGCCGAGGATCGGCAGGCCGACCAGCGCGACCACCAGAAGGCTGAAGCCGAGGCTGAGGCCGACGGTGATGACCACGACGACGACGAGCCCGATGAACAGGCCGGCCAGGTGGTGGATCATGGCGAGCCAGGTGCGCGGCGACACCAGATCGCGGACGAGGAACATGGCTCCGACGCTATGGCATGACACGTCCGGTTGCCCATCATCTGGACCCCCCGGAACGGGGTGAGGATAACCCCACCCGACCTTGGGCAGATTGCACCATGGTCCTGCGGATGGGCTGTCACCCAGTCTTTGGGCATGAATACGACGCAGCCCGCACGGGCTCCCATCGTGGAACGAGTGGCCGGCTGGTCCGCTCGGCATCGCAAGACTGCTGTGTTCGGCTGGCTGCTACTGGTCGTCGCGGCCGTGGTGATCGGGCAGCGGCTCGGCACCGACAATTTGAACAGCTACGACCCCGGGCAGGCGGGGCAGGCCGAGCGGGTGCTGAACCGTCCCGTCGTCCAGCAGCCCGACAGCGAGAGCGTGCTCGTCCAGGGACGTGTCGCTGGCCAGACCTACGGAAATGACCCGGAGATCCGCGAGGCGGTCCGGCAGGTGGTCGCCGCGCTGCGGGCGGTGCCCAAGGCCGCGGCCGGCATCCAGTCGCCGCTCACCCGCCCCGGCCTGGTCAGTGCCGGTCCTGGAGGGGGCCGGTCGGCGCTGGTCACGTTCAACGTCGCGGGTAACCCGGGGAACGATGATCAGGCGGTCGTGCCGGCCATGAACGCGGTTGCCGCCGTCGCGGCGCACCACCCCGGGCTGAAGATCGAGGAGGCCGGCGGCGCCAGCCTGGACCGGGCCACCGGCAGCATCACCAGCCAGGACTTCAGGAAGGCCGAGGTCACCTCGGTCCCGGTTTCGCTGGTCCTGCTGCTCGTCGTGTTCGGCGCGCTGATCGCGGCCGGCATCCCGCTGCTGCTGGCCGGCACCGCGGTGATCTCGGCGATCTCGCTGATGGCCATCCCCAGCCGCTGGCTGCCGATCGGCCAGACCACCTCCTCGATCGTGCTGCTGGTCGGGATGGCGGTCGGCATCGACTACTCGCTGTTCTACCTGCGCCGTGTGCGCGAGGAGCGCGCGGCGGGACACGACACCGCCGAGGCGCTGCGGATCGCCGCCCACACCTCGGGGCGGGCCATCGTGGTGTCCGGGCTGACCGTGATGATCGCCCTGGCCGGCCTGTTCCTGACTGGCATCGACGTGTTCTCCGGCGTCGCCGTCGGCACGATCATGGTGGTCGGCGTGGCGGTGCTCGGCTCGCTGACCTTCCTGCCCGGGATCTTGTCCATGCTCGGCAAGTGGACAGACCGCGGCCGGATCCCGTTCCTCGGCCGGCGGCGCACCGCGGCCCACGAGTCCAGGTTCTGGGGCATGCTGGCCCGTGCGGTGGTGCGGCGCCCGCTGATCTGGGGCGGCATCGCCGCAGCCGTGCTGCTGGCGCTGGCCGCACCGGCGCTTTCCCTGAACCTGGAGGACGCCGGCATCCACTCGCTGCCGTCCAACGTGCCGGTGGTCCGCAGCCTGATGGACATATCCCAGGCCTTCCCCGGCGGCCCCGCGCCGGCCGAGGTGGTCGTGACCGGCGCCGATCTCGGCGGCAAGCAGGTCAGCCAGGCCGTCGCCGCGCTGCACCGGGAGGCGGCGGCCAGCCACGGCGCCATTCGCGAGCCCATCAGCACCGCGATGTTCGGGAACAACCAGGTGCTGATCGTGTCGGTGCCACTGGCGGGCAGCGGGACGGACGCCACGTCCAACAGCGCGCTGGCCACGCTGCGCACCCAGGCGCTGCCGCACACCTTCGGCCAGGTGCCGGGGATCAGCTACGCGGTGGCCGGGCTGACCGCGGGCAAC
>JBKQQQ010001158.1:0-5213 GCA_052144275.1 Streptosporangiaceae bacterium | reverse complement strand
GTGCCGATGAAGAACACCGGGTTGTACATCTCGCCCAGCGGGACCGCGACCCAGCCGGGCATGAACACCACCGTCTTGTAGTTGCCGGTCGGGGTGACGGCGTACGCGCAGCCGCCGTTGGAGCAGTAGTAGTAGCCGCCGCCGGTCGACACGTGGCTGATCAGCTCGACCTGGTTGTTGTGGTAGAGGACCAGGACCTCGCGCGACAGGCTGACCTCGACCCGGTTGGCCCCGCCGTGCGGCACGAGCACCATCGGGGCGCGCGGGTCGGCCAGCGCCCGCTGCATCGCCGAGGTCACGTAGTCGTGCGCCGGCAGGCCCTGCACCTCCTCGAACGCCCACACGGCCTCGAGGGTGTTGGTACCGAACTGTCCGTCGATCGAGCCCGGGTAGTACGTCAGCGCGGCCAGTCGCCGTTGCAGGGCCTTGACCGCAGCGCCGCTCATGCCGGGCTGCAAGGCGCGGGCCGCCGCGGCGGGCGCCGTCCGGGCCGCGGGCATCGTCCGAGCCGCGGGCGCCGAGGGAGAGGCCGAGGCCGCGGTGGGCACGGCCGCCGCAATGACCGGCACTACCAGCAGGGACAACCACAGGCGTCGCATCGCGGACCTCCGCACACGTTGGGGGCATGCTTCGGCGCCCCGCTAGTCACTAGATACCCCAGCCTTAGGTCTGGGTATCACGAACCCCCAGGACCGACATTTCTCGATCTGATGCCGTGACGATTACGCGCGCGGAAGAGGCAGAGCGTGGGGCCGGCTCTTCGGCGGAAAGTGGCGCGGGCCCCGGGGGCACGCTACCGGCTGCTTTGTATGCCAAGCAAGCCTGCTTGACATCTCAACCACGCTTGGTATAGTTAGCAGGGAAAGTGTATGAGGAGGCAATACCATGGCTAGCACCCCCACGCGGGACCTGCAGGACGAGTTCCTGGCCGCCACGCGCAAGAGCCAGGAGACCGTGGTTCGCGCGATCAAGACCTGGGTTGAGACGGTCAGGACCGTCACCCCGAAAATGCCGTCTGTCTACGCCCCGTTGGCGGACCGGCTGCCCAAGCTGCCGTCAGTCACGGACCGGCTGCCCAAGCCGGAGGACGTTGTGGCCAGCGGCTACGACTTCGCCGAGCACCTGCTTGCCCTCCAGCGGAGGTTCGCCGAGGACCTGCTGAAGGTGACGGAGCCGCTGCTTCCTGGCAACGGCAAGAGCCACGCCCCGGCCGTGAAGAGCGCGCCCGAGGCCGCTCCGGCCGCACCCGCGACGCCGAAGCTCGAGCTTAAGCCCGTTGCGGCCGTCAGTGAGCCCAAGGCCCCCGCCGCCGAGAGCCAGCCCAAGGCCCCCGCGACTGAGACCCAGCCGAAGGTCCCGGCCGCCGTGAGCGAGCCGAAGGCCCCGGACGCCGTGAGCGAGCCGAAGGCCGTGGTGGCCGAAACCGCGCCCAAGGCCGTCGCCGTCCCGGCCGCGCCGAAGGCCCCGGCTGTCAAGACGGAGCCCGCTGTCCCGGCCGTCAAGTTCGAGCCCGCCGCCCCCAAGGCCGCAGCCTCCGAGCCCGCCGCCCCCAAGGCCGCCGCGCCGAAGGCCCCGGCAACCAAGAGCGCACCGAAGCCGGCCGCCGCGAAGCCCGGCCCGAAGGCCACCCCCGCAGCGCGTACCCCGAGGTCCGCAGCGGCCAAGAGCGCGCCGAAGCCCCCGACCGCCCGCCGCGCACCGAAGAGCACTGGCACCAACTAAGGCACTGGCACCAACTAACGCCCCGGCACCCCCGGGCCGCGCTGTCACCGCGGCAGCGCTGTTACCAGCCTGGGCCGCCAACCAGTCGAACCCGCGCTACATATGCCAAGCATCTTCCGCTTGACATCCCAATCATGCTTGATATAGTTAGCAGTAGAAGCCCACAGAGAGGCAAAGACAATGGCCAGCGCCAGCACCGTTTCCAAGGAACTGCAGGACCAGTTCCTGTCCACCGTCCGCAAGAGCCAGGAGGTCGCGCTCGACGCGATCAAGACCATGGTGGACACCATCCAGAACATCACCCCCAAGGTCCCCTCGGTCAACGTGCCGTTCGCGGACCGGCTGCCCAAGCCCGAGGACGTCGTGGCCAGCGGCTATGACTTCGCCGAGCAGCTGCTCACCAGCCAGCGGAAGTTCGCCGACGAGGTCGTGAAGGCCACCGCCCCGCTGATGCCCGGCAAGGGCGAGGCCGAGTCCAAGGCCGCCGCCAAGTAAGGCAGAGGCTCACCCGTGCCCGAGCCAGAAGAGCCCGAGCCAGGCCCGACCGAACACAATCAAAGTACGCGGCAGTTCCGGAACACCGGAGCTGCCGCGTACTTTGCTTTGCGCTCCAGCTCCAGCACGGACAGGTTCGGGGTAAAGCACGGACAGGTTCGGGGTAAAGGTTGCCCGGCCGCGACTCGCGGGACTTAGGCCCGTAGGACCAGGGACCTTTGGCCCGCTACGCGCGAGATAACGGGACCGTAACTTCTCTGACATATGTGTGCCCCGTGTTGATCCGGCCGCGGGCGCCGTATCCCGATTGATCGTGGCGGTAGCCCATCGCGTGGGACAGCCGACGCAGACAGACGCAGACAGGAGCCAACGCGATGTCAACCGCCACCAACCTCATACCGCTGAGCACGGGGGGCCCGCTTACCGGCCGGGTCGCCCTGGTCACCGGGGGGACCCGCGGCATCGGAGCCGCCATCAGCGAGCGTCTGGCCGCCGACGGCGCCGAACTCGCCGTCGGCTACTGGCGTAACACCGAGTTGGCCGAGAAGTTCCTCATCGATATCAGCGCCGCCCACCCCGGCCGCCTGATGACCATGCACCACGGGAACATCGGCAGCTCCGAGGACTGCCGCCGCGTGGTGGGCGAGGTCATCGGGCAGCACGGCCGCCTGGACATCCTGATCAACAACGCCGGGATCACCATCGACAAGACGGTGGCCAAGATGGTGGACGAGGACTGGCACCGGGTGATCTCCATCAACCTGTCCGGCGCGTTCTTCGTGGCCCAGGCCGCGCTCGAGCACATGATGGAGCGCGGCACCGGCCGCATCGTCAGCGTCTCCTCGGTGATCGGGGAGACCGGCAGCATCGGCCAGGCGAACTACGCCGCGTCCAAGTCGGGGCTGTTCGGACTGACCAAGTCGCTGGCCCGGGAGGCCTTGTTCATGCTCGGCCGGGCGGAGCGGCCGCCAGGTGACGGCATCGGGCTGACCGTGAACGGCGTGACACCGGGATACGTCGCCACCGACATGCTGGCCACCATCCCGGAGAAAGTACTGGACCGGCTCTGCACCCAGATACCCATGGGCCGGCTCGGCAAGCCCGAAGAAGTCGCCCGCGTAGTCGCGTTCCTGGCGGCCGACGAGTCCGCGTACATCACCGGGCAGATCTGGTCCGTCAACGGCGGCCTGGACATGTGAGAGGAAAAACAGCAATGGAAGACGTATTCGTCCTGTCCGGCGTCAGGACCCCGATCGGCAAGTACGGCGGCGGCCTCGCCTCCGTCCCGCCTTGTGACTTGGCTGCCCAGATGGTGCGCGAGGCCGTCAAGCGGTCGGGCACCGACCCGGTCGACGTCGGTCACGTGGTGTTCGGCAATGTGCTCCACACCGAGAAGAGAGACATGTACCTCGCCCGGGTCGCGGCGATTAACGGCGGCCTGGAAGTCGGGACGCCGGCGCTCACCCTGAACCGGCTGTGCGGCAGTGGCATGCAGGCCATCGTCTCGGCGGCGCAGGCGATCATGCTGGGCGACTGCCAGGTCGCCGTGGCCGGCGGAGCCGAGTCGATGAGCCGGGCCCCGTACTGGCTGCCCGGCATGCGCTGGGGCCAGCGGATGAACGACGGCGTGGCGCTCGACTCCATGGTCGGCGCGCTCACCGATCCGTTCGACGCCTGCCACATGGGTGTGACCGCGGAGAACGTGGCCGCCGACTTCGGCGTGTCTCGGGCCGACCAGGACGCGCTGGCCGCGGAGAGCCACCGCCGGGCCGCCGCCGCGATCGCGGCCGGCTACTTCAAAGAGCAGATCCTCCCCATTGAGATCCCGGGCAAGAGGGGCAAGACCACCATCGTCGACACCGACGAGCACGTCCGGCCCGACGTCAGCCTCGAGGACATGGCGAAACTGCGGCCCGCGTTCGAGAGCGAGGGCACGGTCACCGCGGGCAACGCGTCCGGCATCAACGACGCCGCCGCGGCTGTGGTGCTCGCCTCCGGATCGTTCGTCAGCCGGGCCGGCCTGACCCCGATGGCCCGGCTGGTCGGGTACGGCCACGCCGGCGTGGAGCCGCGGATCATGGGTATGGGCCCGGTGCCTGCCGTGCGCAACGTGCTCGACCGGACCGGCCTCAAGCTGGACGACATGGACTTGTTCGAGGTGAACGAGGCTTTCGCCGCCCAGGCGCTGGCCGTGGTCAGAGAGCTTGACCTGCCGCCGGAACGCACCAACCCGAACGGTAGCGGCATCTCGCTCGGGCACCCGGTCGCCGCGACCGGGGCGATCCTGGCCGTCAAGTCGCTCTACGAGCTCAAGCGCACCGGCGGCCGGTATGCGCTGGCCACCATGTGCATCGGCGGCGGCCAGGGCATCGCGGCGATCTTCGAGCGGGTCTGATCCCGAACGACCCCAACGACCCAACGCTAACTTTGCCAAGCATTCCGCTTGACATACCAATCGAATGCTTGGTAAAGTTAGCAAAGAAGCTACAAGGAGGCAGGAAAATGGCAAGCACCCCCACGCAGGACCTGCAGGACGAGTTCCTGAACACGATCCGCAAGAGCCAGGAGACCGTGATCGACGCGATCAAGTCCTGGGTCGAGACCATCCAGTCCGTCACCCCCAAGATCCCCTCGGTGCAGGTGCCGGGCGCCGACAAGCTGCCCAAGCCTGAGGACGTCGTGGCCAGCGCCTACGACTTCGCCGAGCAGCTGCTCGCCAGCCAGCGCAAGTTCGCGGAAGAGGTACTCAAGGCGACGGCCGCACTGCTCCCGGGCGCCGAAGACAGTAAGTGAGCCACCGCCCCGCCGCACGCAGGCGGGGACCGTTCTGCCGAACGAGCAGGATCTGCACGCGGCAGCGCCGGAACGACGGCGCTGCCGCGTACTATCTTTAGCGTAGAAGGAGGTGCGCCGTGACGGACCCGTGGGAAGCGCAGCGGGAGGCGCTCGGCGCCTTCATCAGGGAGCAGCGCAAGCGGGCCAACCTGTCGCTCCGC
>JBKQQQ010001157.1:0-6314 GCA_052144275.1 Streptosporangiaceae bacterium | reverse complement strand
CCGGCAGGCTGACCGCCCGGCGCATCGCGTTGGCGATGAACAGGGCGTAGCCGGGCGGGATGCTCATCGAGGCCTCGATCATGAACAGCGTCGCGGTGGCCACGCCGATCGAGGTGTTGATGTAGTCGACCTGACCGGTGGCCTCCATCATCCTGGCCACCTCGACCGCATCGGCCAGCGTGCTCCCGCCCTCCATCAGCTCGTCGCCGCAGATCCGCACGCCAAGCGCGCGGTCGGGCCCGATCGCCTCGCGCACCGCGTCGACGATTTCCACCAGGATGCGGGCCCGGGCCGCCAGCGAGCCGCCGTAGGCATCGGTGCGCTTGTTCGTCGCGGGCGACAAGAACCCCCGCACGATGGAGGAATGCGAGCATTGCAGCTCCACGCCGTCGAAGCCGCCTTCGGCGCAGTGCCCGGCGACCGTGCCGTAGCCGGCCACGATCTCGGCGATCTCGTGCCGCTCCACGGCCTTGGGAACCTCGCGGAACATCGGGTCAGGCACCGGGCTGGGCGCCCACACGGGCAGCCGGGAGAACATCGACGAGGCCTGCCCGCCGTTGTGGTTGAGCTGTGCGAAGATCGGCACGCCGTACGCGTGCGCCGCCGCGGTCATCTTCTGGTAGCCGGGGATGACCGCACGGTGGAAGCCGTGGATCAGCTTCTCGTAGGGCCAGTCGGTGGGATGAGTCGAGTGCTCCTCGGTGATGATCAGGCCGACGCCGCCCGCCGCGCGTGCCGCGTAGTAGTCGGCGTGCTGCTGGGTGGGCAGGCCGTCCTCGGCGTAGTTGGTCAGGTGCGCGGAAAACACGATCCGGTTGTGCACCGTCACCGGTCCGATCCGCAACGGCGAGAACAGGTACCGGTACCGGCTGGCCCCGCTCATCGGCCGCCGCCCGTCATAGCCAGGGCCGGCAGTTCGGGAAGCTGATCGGTCGCGGAGATCGCCATGGCAGTCCGGCGGGCCTCAAGCACCGCCTCGAGGACGGTCCGGGGAGCCACGCAGTCGCCGGCCCGCAACGTGCCCGGCCGATGCAGGTACAGGGCCTCATCCGGCAGCCGGTGCCCGCAGTGCACGACGAACCCGCAGTCCGCCGTGCGCTGCTCGCCGGTCCACCGGTCCTCAAGCAGCACATGATCGCGGGCCGCCTCGCGCAGCAGAGTGCGCAGCTCGCGCCGCACGCCCGCCCGCTGCAGCCGCGAGTTGGCCTCAGCGAGGTCGCCGGTGAGGGCCAGCTGGGTGCCGGCGATCTGGTCCTGGGTGACGATCGACGTCGGCCGGCCGTTCGCGGCGAGCAGCTCGGCCACACCGACCCCCACCGGCCCGCCGATCGGGTCGAATACCACGGCCCGGCCTTCCGGGAGCTGGTCGAGCGCGCCGGAGCTCGCCAGGGCGACCAGGTCGGCCGCCTCCACCACGTGCGCGCCCGGCGCGATGCGGTAGTCACGCGGGCCGGGCACGGACCCGGTGGCCAGCAGCACGTGCATGCCCTGGGCGACGGCGTCGTCCAGTTCGGCCGCGCTGACGTCGTGCCCTAGCGAGACCGTCACGTCCAGCCGCGCCAGCTCCCGGCGCCACCAGTCCACCGCGACGCCCAGCCGATGTCGGCCGTGCACCGCGGCCGCTGTCGTCAGCATGCCGCCCAGGGTCGGTCCGCGCTCGGCCAGCCGCACCCGGTGCCCGCGCTCGGCCAGTACCCTGGCGGCCTCCATGCCCGCCGGGCCGCCGCCGACCACGAGCACCGTGCCCGAGTTCTGGTCCGAGCCCGAGACCTCGGGGCCGTCGAGTTCGTGACCGCTGCCGGGCTCGATTACGCAGGTGATGACCGGGTTCCTGTTGTCGCGGACCATGCACGCCTGATTGCACAGCAGGCAGGGGCGGATCCGGTCTGGCTGGCCGGCCCGGAGCCGTGCGACCAGGTCAGGATCGGTGATCTGAGCCCTGGTCATCTCGACCAGGTCGGCAGCCCCGTCGGCCAGCGCCCACGAAGCCGCAGCCGGGTCCACCACGCTGCCCTGCAGGACCACCGGGATCACTCCGCCTACCGCCGCCCGGACCTGACGGCAGAGCTCAACGCCGAAGCCCGGCTCGGAGTGCAGGTCGGGCCGGGTAGCCGGCACCGAGTAGATCGACCCGCGCACCACCACGAGATAGTCGACCAGCCCGGCCAGCCGTGCGGCCGACTCCGCGGCCAGGTCGGGCGTCACGCCGGCCCAGGGGGCGAGCTCGTCGCAGCACAGCCGCAGGCCGAGCACCCTGTCGCTGCCGAGCGCAGTGCGCACCGAGCGCAGCACGCGCTCGGTCAGCAGCAGCCGATCCTGACCGTAGGCGTCAGTGCGCTGGTTGGTCAGCCCAGACTGGTACTGGCGCAGCAGCGAGTACTGGCCGGCGTTGATCTCCACGCCGTGCAGCCCAGATCGGCGCGCCAGGGCCGCGGCGGCCGCGAATCCGTCGACCACCGCATTGACCTCGGTCTCCGCCATCTCCATGGGCAGCTCACGAGATACGGCATCCGGAACCCGTGACGGTGCCCACAGCGCGGACTGGGAGAACGCCGAGGAGCCCTGCATCCCGGCGTGACCGAGCCCGGCCAGCACCAGTGCCCCGTGCGGCGCGCAGGCCGCGACGGTGTCAGACCAGCCCGGCCCGCAGTCCGCGGCCAGCGGTGCGTGCTCGTAGGGCCAGTCCGACGGGTGCACGCTGGCGATCTCGGTCACGATGACGCCGCAGCCGCCCGCCGCCCGGCGCTCGTAGTAGGCGACATGCCGCGCCGAGATGGCCCGGTGCTGGCCCAGGTTGGTCTCGTGCGGGCCGAACATCACCCGGCTCGGCGCGCGGGCCTGCCCTAGGGGCAGCGGCTCGAGCAGGTTCATGTCGCTGCCCTCACGGCGATCAGGCCGACCGGCACGAAGACCGGGGCGGAGCGTCCCGCCAGGCGCCTGGAATGGCCGGATCCGGCCTGCGGCCGGTCCGGCAGGCACACCTTCGCCAGCTCGCGCTCGCCGTGGCCCAGCACGCACTCCGGGTCCGGGCCGTCCAGGGGCAGCCCGGTAAAGAACTTCGCGGCCATGCAACCGCCCTGGCAGGCGTCGAACATCCCGCAGGACGCGCAGGCGCCCGCGGCGGCCGGCTCGCGCAGCCGGAGCAGCAGCTCGGACTCGCGCCACAGCCGGGTGAAGCCGCCCGGTTCGCGCACGTTACCCGCCCGGAATTCCTCGTGCAGCACGAACGGGCAGGCATAGACGTCGCCGACCGGGTCGATCAGGCAGACCACGCGCCCGGCGCCGCATAGGTTGAGACCCGGCAGCGGGGCGCCGAGCGCGGACAGGTGGAAGAAGGAGTCGCCGGTGAGCACATCCGGCCGCGCGGACAGCCAGTCGTACAGCAGGCGCTGCTGGGCCGCGGTCGGGTGCAGGTCGGCCCAGCTGTCGGCGGCCCGGCCGGACGGCCTGAGCCTGGTGACTCGCAGGCGCGCGCCGTAGCCGTCGGCGATCTGCTTGAACTCATCCAGCTGCGACACATTGTGCCTGGTCACGACGATGGAGATCTTGAACTCGCCGAAGCCCGCCGCGGCGAGGTTATCCATCGCCCGCCGCGCCACGGCGAAGCTTCCGGTACCCCGGACCGCGTCGTTGACGTCCGCGGTCGCTCCGTCGATGGAGATCTGCACGTCCACGTAGTCGGTCCGGGCCAGCCGCCGCGCGGCACGCTTATCCAGCCGGACGCCGTTGGTGGAGAACTTGATGCCGACGTGGTGCGCGACGCTGTAGTCGAGCAAGTCCCAGAAGTCCGGGCGGAGGGTGGGCTCGCCGCCGCCGATGTTCGCGTAGAACACCTGCATCCGCTCCAGCTCGTCCACCACCCGCATGCATTCGGCGGTGCTGAGCTCGCGCGGGTCTCGCCGCCCGGAGGCGCTCAGGCAGTGCACGCACTGCAAGTTGCAGGCATAGGTAAGTTCCCAGGTCAGGCAGATCGGCGCGGTCAGCCCGCCCTTGAACTGCTCGGTCAGGGTGGCGGCTCGCTCGGACGGGCCGGCCTGGTCAGCGAGCATCGATAACCTCCGAATCGGCCAGCGCGGCCAGCGCCGCGGCGTACCGCGCCCGCTGCCGGGCGGGCACGCCGGCCGCGGCCAGGGCATCGGCCGCGCTGTCGTGGCTCTCGAGGAGCCGGACCACGGTGACCAGCGCCCGGGTCTTCAGGAAGCTCAGCCGCCGGTTGCCGAAGTGATAGGCCAGGGCGCCGAACGGCTCGGGGCGCAAGGCGACCGCCGGATTCAGCCGCCAGCCGCGGTTCAGGTCGAATTCCATAAGGGACGCTGCGCCCGTTAGTAGACGCCGCACATGCCGTCGATGGATACCTCCTCGACGAGCAGCTCATCAACGTCGGTGATGTTTTCGTCGTCCCGGTCAGCGTTGTCGCCGATCATTTCATCTAGACCTTTCCCTGCGCGGGCGTCGGCACTTTTACGTCAAACATAGGGGCCCATGCGCACGCCGGTAACTCCCTGACCGGGCAGCGTCCCCTGGCCAATCGGGCAGGTGCCTAAGTCGTGCCCGGCCGAGATCCTGACAGCATGCCTTCAATCACCACGCCGCATTTCCTCATTCAAGGTGGGCGCATCCGGCTACGGCCCCGAAGTGGCGGGATCAGCAACGAGCTCGCCGGTCACATCGCCGCCGAACTCGGACCGCTCGGGCTGGTGCCTGACGGTCCGGCGTTCGAGCGGGTCTTCGTCGATACGGTCCAGGCGACCCATCCCGACCCGACGCAAGCGTGGAACCTCTTTTACGGCAACACCATACGCCGCCTGCGCCGCCCTGATCCCGGCGGGACCGGCAGCGTCGCCACGTTCGCCCGCATCTACGACCACGTCATGGCGCTGATCCGCGGCACGACGGTCCTAGACGTCGGGTCTTGCTTCGGCTTCCTTCCGCTGCTGGCCGCCGACCGGAACCCGCGACTGCGGGTCGTCGGCACGGACCTCGTCCCGTCGACCGTCGCACTGGCCGACCGCATCTCCCGCGCCCGGGGCAGCCGTGCCCGCTTCGCCGCGGCCGACCTGCTGTCCCTGCCGATCGCCGACGAGGCGGTGGACACCGTCCTGGCGGTCCACGTCCTGGAGCATCTTCCGGCCGAGGTGTCCGTCCTGGCCCTCGCGCAGTTGCGCCGTGTCGCCCGGCACCGGGTGGTGGTCGCCGTGCCGCTTGAGGAGACGCCGGACCCCACCTTCGGGCATGTACAGGCCTTCGACCTGCCCCGGCTGGCCGGGCTCGGGCAGGCCCAAGAGACCCCGGGCTGGTCGCAGGACGTGTACGCGGCGGACGGCGGGTGGCTGGTGCTGGACCGGCACACACCCCGGCCGGCGGTTCCCGGTTGCGCCAGGCAACACTGCCCGATTGGCTAGGCAGCCGCTGTCCTAATTGACGGTTCGGGCCGGCCAGCTGCCCGGTTTACCGCTGAGGATATTCCCCCGCGGGCCACCGCGGCTTAATGTCCAAGCTGACGTCATAGCGCCAAGCTCGTCTCGCCAGAGAGGCAGAAAATGCAAGTAGAAGAACTTCTCAAGCCATTTCCCATCAAGGAGTTCCATCCATTCCCGCGGGCCATGCTGGGACCTGGCGCATGGGAACTCCTCGGCCCTGAGGCCAAGAAGCTAGGATTCAGCCGGGTGCTCGTCATGACGTCGGGCCTGCGCGGCAGCGACACTGTGCCGAAAATCGTCGGCTCGCTTCGCTATCACGGGCTCGAAGTCGTGGTCTACGACAAGGTCGAGTCCAATCCCAAGGATTACAACGTGATGGACGCGGTCGCGCTGTACCAGGAGAACAAGTGCGACAGCTTCATCTCGATCGGCGGCGGGTCCAGCCACGACGCCTGCAAGGGCGCCCGGATCTCGGTGGCTCACGACGGCCGCAGCGTGAACGAGTTCGAGGGATTCAACAAGAGTGAGAACCCCAAGAACCCGCCGCACATCGCGGTCTCGACGACGGCAGGCACCGGGTCGGAGACCTCCTGGGCCTACGTCATCACCGACACGACGACCAATCCGGACCAGCCGCACAAGTACGTCGCCTTCGACGACGCGGCCGTCACCACGCTGGCGGTCGACGACCCGACCCTGTACTACGACTGCCCGGTCGACTCACGGCGCAGTGCGGCTTCGACGTGCTCGCGCACGCCAGCGAGCCGTACGTCTCCCGGCTGAACTTCCCGCCGTCGCTGGGCAACGCGCTGTACGCGATCAAGCTCACCGCCGAGAACCTGCGCCAGGCGACGTGGAACCCGCAGGATCTGCCCGGCCGCGAGGGCATGATGT
>JBKQQQ010001156.1:0-15840 GCA_052144275.1 Streptosporangiaceae bacterium | reverse complement strand
CTCCGCCACGCGCACAGCTACTTCAGCGGCAAGGCAACCGTTCAGATCGCCAAAGTCGCGAAGGCCAGCCCCGACCCTGAGCTCGGCAAGGCCGCCCGGCATGCGCTTACCGGGGCACTGAATAGTGATTCCTGGCTCGATGCTCTTCCGGCGCTGGCCGCCCTTGAGCCCAAGGCGATCAAGACCGTTTGCGCCACTATCACTAACCAGGATTGTAACTGGATAGGTCCCTCCTCAGCGCGCTATGACTACTCGTAGCCACTTGCTGCGACTAGCAGCGTCGCTAGCAGTGCCCAGTTTGGCTGAGCGGGCATCGGTTCGGCGTGGTTAGCGAAGTAACCGTCGAGGTCGTGCAGGAAATTGCCAAACGCGGCGAGAAACCGCGCCAGCGTCCCGTTCTCCCATTCTGATGCCCCGGAACCTTCATAGTCAGCCAGCATCTCCCCGACGATGCGCAGGACATCGTTGCGTGAGCTGACCGTGGATAGATCGCTCACATGAGCGGGACGTCCTGTGCGGCAGGGAGACGGCGCCCTCAGCGGGCGGGAAGCATCGGCGGGCTCGTCTGCCGCCCGCTTGCGGGTCATCTTGACGTAGGCCGGGCCGTGAGCGGTCTCCAGCCGCCACGCCTCGTGCTGGTCGAGGTCATTCTCGGCGAACCGCTGGAGCAGGGTGACGAGTAGCTTCCGCTCGTCGGCAGTCAGGCTTTCGCTCATGCACCTAATGATGGCGGGGCGCCAGACGATCACAGCGGCGTCTGGGCTCCGACGGGGGCTGGGCTGACAGACAGAAGCCGGGAGAGCGTCGGGCGCTTGGTCGCGGTGGGGTTGCGAGCCGCATTTACGCGGTGATGCTGAGATTTCTGGTTTCTGCCGGCCGGCTCGGCGTGCCGTGCTGATCACGGAGGGCCGGCTGTGGTGAACTTGCGGTTTGTGTCCGATACGCCCCCTGTGCCTGATGACGCTGCCGGGCTGTGCGAGCTGCTGCGGGAGCGGGACGTGCAGATCGCGGAGCTGCGGGTGCTGGTCCAGGCGAAGGACACCGAGATCGCGGGACTGCGCGAGCGGGTGGAGCAGCTGGGCGCGCAGGTCGCTGACCTGGCCGCGCGGATAGGGCAAACCTCGAAGAACTCTAGCAAGCCGCCGTCGTCGGACGGGCTGGGCAAGCCGGAGCCGAAGTCGCTGCGGAAGAAGACCGGCCGCAAGCCTGGCCGGCCGAAGGGCCAGCCAGGCACGACGATGCAGCTGACCGATAATCCGGATCATGTGGTGCGGCACGAGCCATCGGCCTGCCGCGTGTGCGGCGCCGGGCTGGCGGGCGCGGAGCAGACGGGGATGGAGCGGCGGCAGGTCACCGAGATCCCGCCGGTCAAGGCTGAGGTCACCGAGCATCAGATGATCGAACGTCAGTGCCTGTGCTGCGGGGAGCGGGCCAAAGCGGATCCGCCGGCGGGGGTGACTGCCCCGGTGCAGTACGGGCCGCGGGCATCGGCGCTGGCCGCGTACCTGTGGCATGGGCAGTTCCTGTCGCGGGACCGGGCAGCCGCAGCGCTGGGCGAGATGTTCGGCTGCGCCCCGTCCCCGGCGGTGATCGCTGCGATGGCCAAGAAGGCCGCCGGGTTCATCGCCCCGGCCCTGGACTCGATCATCAAGGCCCTGGTCCAGGCCGAGGTGGCGCACTTCGACGAGACCGGGTTCCGGGTCGCCGGGAAGCTGGCCTGGGTGCACTCGGCCTCTGCGGGCAAGTACGTGCTGGTCACCGTGCACCCCAAGCGGGGGAAAGAGGGCATGGACGCTGCCGGGGTGCTGCCGGCGTTCGCCGGGATCGCCTGCCACGACGCCTGGGCGCCCTACGACGGCTACGACGCAGTGAGCGCGCACGCTCTGTGCAACGCTCACATCTTGCGGGAGCTGACGGCGGTCACCGAGACCGGCACGGACCTGGACGTGACCTGGGCCAAGCAGGCTATCGACGCCCTCCTGGCGCTCAAGGCCGCAGCGGACGCCGCCCGCGCCGCCGGGCGCGGCGCCATCGGCCCCGGGCTGCTCGCCAGGCACGGGAAGTACTTCCGCGACGCCGCGGAGACCGGGATCGTCCTCAACGCCGCCCGGCGCAGCAAGCTGGAAAAGAAACGGCACGCCCTCGCGACCCGGATGCGCGGCCGCGCCGACGACTACCTCCGGTTCGCCCACGACCTGCGGGTTCCCTTCGACAACAACGAGGCCGAGCAGGTCATAAGGATGAGCAAGCTCCGCATCAAAGTCTCCGGCTGCATGCGGTCAATGGCCGGCGCCGAGGTCTTCTGCGCCATCCGCTCCTATCTCGCCACCGCCACCCGTCACGGCATCGGCTGGCTCGAAGCCCTCACCACGGCCGCCGAAGGCAACCCCTTCATCCCCGAACCCGCCTGATACGGAAAACCCTGCCCGCAAACCGCTACCCAGCGCACACCCCGGATTACAGGCATCCGCCAACCTATCCAGTTACCCAGGAGGAACTGAAGAACTAAGTCCTTCCACACCAACCGCTGATCGGTGTGTCGATATTTTCCTCAGACAGGATGGATCCTTTGGTTTCGAGGAGTTCCACCGAGACCCGGAAGACATGGGGACGAACACCCAAGGCGTGGCCCTCGGCACCAACGGCTATCTGTGGATAACCCGCAACGGAGGCACCAGCTGGAGCCGGGTCACCGTCTAACGGACGCCCGCTGTGGTCCCTCGCGGCTCATTCAAGCAGCGCCGTGAGAGTTACTCACGGACCAGCCTCATCTGACCCGGACAGGGTCGAGCGCCGCAGGTACGGCAGGACCTTGGCCACGCCACATGGTCAGTCGGGAGCCGTGAACTCCGCCAGCCGAGAACGGAGGCTGACGGGAAGCCCGTCACGGAGAGCAACCCGAGTCTTCGCGCGCTCGCGCAAAGAGCCGCCGTTATGGGCGGGCAAGTTGCTCGTCGACATTCAGTTGCTACTACGCACATATCTGTCGTTCAGCAGCCAAGTGAGCTGAGCGGAAATCTAGTCAGGTGGTCATAAGCACGAAGATCCGAAGGCGCATTGGGAGGGTAATGCGCTAGCATGTGAGACCAGTAGTAGCGGCCGCAGATATCTACTGGGTCACTAAAGGTGAATTTTACTCCTGGAATAGAAATCAGCGTGTCTGTAATCCTGCAAGATTGAGCATTTACAGGAACACATCCTTGAGTAACCGCTGTACCAACTCCTACCGCCTCTGTCTGGTTCCAGGATATCCACCGCATATTTTTCAGATAGTATATATCCATATCCATCGAGCACCCGTGCGGATTGGATTTACTGGGTGCACATGATGACTTGTAGACCGGAGTAGAGAAAGTGTCAATCGATGCATTGGTAGTTGCTATATATACGCGCGTTGTCTCGGTCAACGGGGGGAGCGGAGGGCCTGCGGCAATCTTCGTCGCTATGAGGACGCCCGAGGTGACCAAAAGCGCAACTCCGGCAACTAGCCATCCCCGCAGTCCTCGACGTCTAGTGCGACTCGCGGGTTTTACGCGGGCTGCGCGGGCAGCAGGTGATGCGGGCGGTGACGATGTGTACGGCCGCGGAAAAGATGTGCGAGTCGATTGGCCGCCCCACGAACTGGGCTGTGACGGATGAAGTCCCGCATCAGGCTCAGTAGGGGTCCGCACCGTAAGCGGCAGGTCCGCTACCGAGCCCACTACCTTAGCCAACAGGTCTTTTGTCCGCTCAGCAGTCAACCGCTGCCCCATGTCGCGGCACATCAGCCCAGTCAGCACAAGAGCCAGTGGCCCGGCACGGCTGGGCGAAGGCGGGTCACTTGTCAACAAGGCTGACAGCACAGCTAGTGAGTCGAGACCCGTATACGGCGGACGACCCTCAACTGCCGCATACAAGGTGGCGCCAAGCGACCAGAGGTCGGAGGCGGGGCTAGCGCGCACATGCTGAGCTCTCTCTGGGGCCATGTAGGCCGGCGTCCCGATGAAAAATCCGGAACGAGTTAGTGCAGCGTCGTTTTGAATGGCAGCAGCACCAAAATCAGTAAGTACCACCCGCGAGCTATTGACGAGCACATTGGCAGGCTTAATGTCCCGGTGTACGATACCGGCAGCATGCGCCGCGCACAGCGCGTCCAGAACGCACAGTCCTATTTCCGCCACCCGCCTAGGCGGCAAGGGTCCCGCTTGATCGATGAGGTCAGCCAGGGAACCGCCGCGGAACAGTTCCATGACGATCCATGGACGGCGGTCGTGCTCGACGACATCGTGGACGGTGATAACACCGGGATGGTTAAGCCGACCCGCCGCACGGGCCTCCTGGACACTCCGAGCACATGCCAGCCGCTGCTCGTCCTGCGGGATCCCAGCGGGGAAGACAATCTCCTTGATGGCAACGTCGCGGTCCAGGGTCTCGTCGTAAGCGCGCCAGACAACGCCCATCCCGCCGTGACCGATGGCCTCGGTCAAGCGGTACCGTCCACCGATCAGCCGATCGACCCCCTCTAGCATGACTAGAGACTACGCTAGGTCCACATACCGTCGGAGCAAAAATCGCACACCGGGCAGCCCTGGGCAATGTTCTCAGGTTCATTATCGACCGGGCAATAGGATGCCGTCTGAAGGTGACTCCGGCGCATTTCGGGGAATCTGCCCAGCGGACTGACAGGAGCTCCAACTAGATTAGACTGGATCACCATTACTGTCAGCGGAGCCATTGAGATTTGACGATTCGCAATCTGTTTTCTGCCAGGTCTCTGTTGGACATCTGTAGAGTGATGCTTGATTCGACCTGGCCTCAACCTCGCATTGATTCCGGCCATAAGATCACCGTCTCATGTGTCATAGTACAGAATGGGACGTTTAGTACACGACTGCTCGGGTATGGCGCCGTGGCTCTAGATCGTTCATAATCGATCGGCTTCCTGAGGCCGAGCGATCGTCATCGCGCTGCGTGATCAGCCCTCGCCTGGAGCGAGGCGTACACTGCCGCCGTTCGGGACGCCTTGAGCACCTCAGGTCACGTACCTTTCCAGGCTCCCTAATCGGTAGTTATGCTCCTGCTCCAGGCCGGTTTGGTGTTAGATAGCGGTGTCGGGGGTTCTGTCGAGGTGACAACCTTGCCGATTACGTGTTGATAGCCGAAGCCGTATCGTTCCCGGTCATTAGGTATGGCGTGAATCCGCAGGAGGGTATTGTCGGCGCGTCGAATAAGTTCCGGGCCAAGCGGGCTTATGGGCCGGTCGGCCACCAATGTCGTGTATCGAACATCGCCAGAGTTATGTGCGCGGCGGTCGAGCTTCGCTCTTCCGCCGCCAGGTCCGCAGCGGTGGTGATGGGCATGGTCGCGATGAGGGAGAGCAGGGCGGGACGTCCCGCGCTGGCGGCCTTGTGGAGGGCAGTGCGCCATCGCGCGGACCAGGTGTCGTCGATCCCGTCGTTGTCCTCGGCCCGCGGGCAGGCTCGGCTGCTTTTCGCCTCCTGAATTGTGGCCTCCGTGATCAGCGGCCGGACCCCAGCATCGGCGTGGTCGGCTAGGTTAGCGAGCGCCTGTGCCTGCTCGTAAGGCTTTTCTAGTGCCCGGGCGAGCCGCACGGCGTCCAGCATCCGGTCCGGGGAGAGATATGGTACGAGGCGGCTGAACCCCCTTGTGCCGTGCCGGCGTACCCAGTCCGGGTACCGCGTGGAGCTAAGTTCCTCTATACACCGTAGGGCTTGCATCTGGCGGTTCTCATTCAGCCGGGACTGGTATACCGCTAGGCAGATCAGTTGCCGGAGGCGTTCCGTATTGCGCTTGGACCGGACGAGGGTTTTCGTCACTTCCCGGGCGAGCGGCAGCCGGGCGGCGACGGAAACGGTGCTGATCGCCTTCTGCAGCGCGTTCAGTGCGTCGCACGGTATGTCGTCCTCGTGGGCGTGCGGGCGGAACGCGCCTTCGGCGGCCTCCTTCAGCAGGGCGGGCCGGCTTGTCGTCGTGACGAGCGGGACAAGCATGGCCAGCGCTCGCGAGCGATCGCACGGCCGCTCGATCGTGCGCACGGCTTCCACAGCGTGGTCGATCACCGCCGTCGGCACGGGGACGGCTTCGGTCAGGGAGTCGCACCGGATGTGCCGGTTGAAAAAATCATCAAGCACGCACTGCAGGCGCAGCACGGCCGCGAGCTGCTCGGGGCCATCGGTCATGCGGATCAGGCTGCGAAACCTGGCGTGCGGGTGGTCGTCGGAGTCGGCGACGTGACGGGCCTGGCCGTAGAGCGCACTGCGTTGCGGTTCCGAGGCCCTTGATGCCAGCGCGGCGAGCAGTTGCGCCCGCGGTTCCGGTTCGGCGTCCGCCGGGACGGCATCGGCCGCCGCTGCTGCTAGTTCGGGCGGCAAGCATGGCGCAAGCCGGGAAAGCAGTTCTAGTCGGCGAGGGATGTCCTTGATGGCTGAGACGAGCTCGATGATCTGTTTGCGCATCGTGCTGGGCAGGGCTGGGGCCAGGTGGACGAACGCCTTGGCCCATTCAGCTGGCGGGTCGAGGGGTTGGGTCGCGAGGGCTCGGCGCAGGAGTTCGGGTGGCAGGTGGGGGGCTAGCCGATTCAGCGCCTTGTCGGGCGGATTTACCGCGCCAGTATTGTCAACAGCTCGCCGTAGCAGGTGCTCGGGTAGCATCGGTGCCAGTTCGCACAGAAGCCATTCCGCGCTCGCCGGATGCCTGTCATGCACCTGCTGGATGATCTCCTCGAGCAGCGTGGTGCGGTCCGGTTCGGGGATTGCCGGCAGGAGGGCGGCCAGGCTCTCCCGGCCGATATTCGGTCCCGCCTCGCGTACGGCCGCGATAGCGACACTGGCCGCTGCTTGTTGCTTATCGTGCGGCAGGTGCGGCAGGGCCGCGGCCATCAAATCGATGATGGTATGCGGGGAAGCTCCGTCAATGAGCCTGGTAACGAGGTCATGTAGCTCTTCGCCGGACAGGTATGGGGCGACGGCGACGGCGAGTTCTTCTTGCCGCCATTGTTCGTCCTCGCGGTCGATGGCTGACTTGATCTCCGTGACGAGCCCGGCTATCTGGTCCGGCTGCGCACAGCGCAACAGCGCCCCGAACGCGCCGCCTCGCTCACCCCGGAAATAGCCGCCACGCGCCGTTTCCAGGACGTCCTCACGCAGATCCGGTACGTCAGCCAGCACCGCGGTCATCGCGTCGCAATAGTCCTTGGCGTGATGATCAGAACGGGCACCACGACGCAGCTCCGCGGCAGCGCGCTGGGGATCATACGGCGCCACGTACGTCTGAAGCCACGCACGAATCTCACCTGCCCGCGCCGAGTCGGCGTCCGCGGCCGTCACAGCCTGGTCGAACAAGGATGACCGGTCTTCCTCAGGCGACACGACTGCGATACGGGCGTACGCGAAGGCCCGGTACATGTCGTATCTAATCCCGGCGGCGGCTTGCCGGGCTAGGCTTATCAGCTGCGCGCGGTCACTCGTCCCGGGCGTGAGCAGCCCGGCCAGCCCGGTCAGCGCTGCCGCGCGGTCGTCATCTGCGGGAATCATCGTCGCGTACGCCCGCGCCTGATCGATCGACCACACGTCCTGGTGCACCAGGCTGGTCAAGAGCCGGGCGGGGATCTTGCCTGCGATGCTCGCCAGCGAGCTTCTCACCAGCGCGTACCGGACCTCCAGGCCAATGCCCAGCGACCGTTCGGCCGGTGTCCGCGCCCCATCAGTTACCTTCTGGGCACGTCCGCTGGCGAGGTCGATATCGGCGAGGTACTCTGCCGCTCGGCCGATACGATCGTGGGCGTCGAACCAGACATTCCCGCTCCCGGCGATGCCGGATCGTGCCTCCGCCGCCAGCAGCGTGTCCAACTGATCACCGCGATCCGCCCTGACCAGGTGGTCCGGGAGATGGACAAGGCCATAGCGCATGTCCGCTGAGAGCGTCTCCGGGAAATTCAGTCCGGGGAGCCCGTCTTCCAGACCGCCCCACGCGCCCAGATACGTGTCGGCTAGCCGGCCGTGCAACCCGGAAAGCCGCTGGCCGACCCGCCAGCTTAGGTAGTCGTATTGCAGGTCATGAAGCAGAAACGTCGAACTGTCGGGGCGGTAGGTCAGCTGGGACCGGTGAGCTAGGAAAACAACGGTCCGCAGCGCGTGGTCCGCGTCCAGCCCGTGTGGCGACCACAGGCTAGCGGCTGCCCCGACCGGCACTGGCCCGCGTGCGTTGAACACGGCGAGTTCCTCATACAACGACAAGGTGCGCTCGTCCAGGTTGTCGGTACCGACCGCGATCGCGGCGAGCAGGCTCGGGTGCGGGTAGTCACGGAATGCCGCCCGCAGAGCGTCTAGGTCTGCTTCGCGCAGCAGGGTCGCCACGCTGGCCCACGAGTAACCGCCGGAGACCATCGCCCCGCAGATTGCCAGGGCCAGCGGCAGGCCGCCACAACGGTCAACGACTTCCTCGGCGTACTCTGCGCCAGTCGGCGGCAGTTCCGGCGTGCCGACCGCGTACTGGGCCAGCAGGCTGAGCGCGACTGCATGCTCGCGCGGATCGGCCAGCTCGAAGGCCCCGACCGGGCATATATGCGTGCCATGCGGGAGTGTGTCCTGGTCACGTGTCGTTATCAGCAACGCGCTCCCAGGTCCGAGGACATCAAGCGCGGTGATCTGGACGACGCAGGCTACGTCATCGAGAATCAGCAGGCAACGTGCCCCAGACAGCCTTTGCCGCAAAGCGGTCTTCCTGGCCGTGACGCTCCCGCCCGGGGCAGAGACGCCAAGCGCCGCCAGGACCGTCGCCTGGCAGACGGCCTCCGTCGTGTCGCTGACGTCCAGCCACAGCACACCGTCCGGAAACCGGGTCTTGACGTCCTCATCGTCCGCTATGGCCTGGGCGAGCAGCGTCTTCCCCGAACCACCCATGCCGACCATGGCCACGACAGGGGCTCTGCCGCCACTGTCGGCTTCGATGAGACCCCGGACACGACGGTGCAGGCCCGACCGAGCGCAGAATAGCTCCGGCCGCGGCGGGGCCGGCAGGGAGCCGCCGACCGCTCGTCGGCGCGCCCGGGCCAGGTCCCGCAGCGAACGCTCCACCAGCTGCCCTAGCGCATCCGGGTTCGAGAAGAACCGTATGAGCAGCCCGCTGTCCTGAACACGACGGCGGAACGCATCCTGACGATCCCCGAACTCACGATCGATCAATGCGGACGCCGGGATGCCTACCTCATCAGCCTCAGTGTCGAGCAGGAACACCAGCCGGTCCAGGCCCGCCTCAACGGCAGTATGAAACTCCAGCTCGGTATACGACACCTCTGGCTTGTCCCGCACAGGGGAGCCGTACCGGGTCCCCAGCACTCCCACGTACACATCGCAGCCGCGCACCATCTCGGCGCACACCTGGGAAGAAGCCTGCCCACTCGCGGCAAAGACCGCCATATCAACGATCACATGCCCAGCCGCTGTGATCGCCTCTTCCACCGCCGTCACGTATGACGCCCCTTTCGGGAAGTCCCGCAGCTCAGAGGTGTGCGAGATAAATACCCGCCACCTGGGATCGTCCCCGAAACCAGCCAACCCTGCTACGCCTCCTTGAATCAGCAGCTGCCACCACGGTCGGGCGCAAGTAATGGCGCCGTCGCTCTGGAGCTGCCGGATCGCTGGCCTAGCGTAATCCTGCGGTCCAACATACGGAAGCGCGGGCGGACGGTCGGCCGCAGCCCAGCGGATGGTCATTGGCTACACCTGGAGAACGAACCACAACTGGACGTTCCGTGCATTGCTCGCGGCACACTCTGCACGATTGTGGGCCGCGCCGAGTCGGCAGGAAGGTCGCTCGTGCTCTCGAGCGTCCTCAACGGAGTGTCACGATCGCTGGTTACGGTCGGCACGCGATATCCGCCTTCTGTTTCAAACCGTTGCTGAATGGCCTTGCGGCTTCTGGCGCACAGGTCCGGGTGATCTGCGCGGTTTCCGGTGATGGTTGGCAGATGAGGGTATTGACGGCGCAGTTGGCTGCGCGTTCGGGGATTGCTGAGCTGCCTGTTGCTTCAGGTGCGTGCTGCCGCGCGGGTGGGCGGCGGCTGAGGCTGGGCTGGTGTCCCGGGTCTTGCTAGGACGTATACAGGCTATGTAGAGTACGTTATGTGCCGCCTATCCGGATGACCCTCCAGGTCCAGATGGTGCTCGCTGAGATGCTTAGCGAGCCTGCTGCGCCGCGGTACGGTCTTGACCTGGGCGGGACGACAGGCCTGCCGAGCGGGACGATCTATCCGATCCTGGCCCGGCTCGAGCGGATCGGGTGGGTGGACAGCGACTGGGAGGACCCGGACGCGCATATTGCCGAGGGGCGGCCTCGCCGCCGGTATTACCGGCTAAGCCGTGAAGGTGCCGAATGCGCTGACGAAGCGCTGCGGGCGATCCAGCGGACGAGGAAGAATGCCGCCAGGGCCTGGCGGATAGCCGCGCCTGGCACCAGCGGGGCAGGCGCGTGACGCGGCCTGCGGAGGCCGTCGCGGCGGTAAATGCCGTAATGGCGGACCGGTACGCGACTGCTGCGGCTACTGCCGCGCGGGAAGCAACGCGTGCGGCGAAGATGGCAGTCCACCGCGGCCGCGTGCAGAACGTCACGCCCGAGTTCATCGGCCGGGCGGAGAAAGCCGCGCGGACCGGGACAACGTACGAGCAGACGCTGCAGGCAGGTAACGCCTACGGCCAGATGGCCGGTATCGCAGGCGCGGCCAAGTACGCGGCGGCGGCCGCGAACGCCACCAGGTACGCCGCCGAAGCCGCCCGCAAGGCGGGTGCGCAGCGTGCTGCCAGGCGCGCCGAGCATGCCGCGCAGGTCGCCGCCTGGTGGGCGGACATGGCCCAGCACCGTGCCGACAACTTCAACTACGCGCCCTACACGGTGCTGAAGACCGCACGCTACGCGCGGCGTGCCGCGGCCGCGGCACGCTATGCGGCCCGGGCCTCGGGGCCGCTGGGGCATTTTGCCACCGGCGCGGTCGGCCTGGCGGCAGCGCTGCTGCCGGCTGCGGACCGCGATCGGTATACCGAGGAATGGAAGAGTGACCTGTGCCACCTGCCGCGGCGCAAGCGAGCCCGGCAGGTGGCCGGCATGCTGTCTGCGGCAGCCCGCATGGCGGTGGCCCTGCGCCTGCCCGCGCCGCGGGAGCGGGACAGGCGATGACAGGCCAGGTCCTCGTGCGCATCCGGGTAGCTGCCGACCCGGGGATAACCGCTGGGGAAGCGGAGCCGCAGAGGGTAACCCGCGCCGCCACTTGCGCCGTTCACCCAGTTGTTGCCTTCCGTCATCTGAGCACGGTCTTGGCGGGCAGTGAGCATCGATGGCTATAGCAAGCAGTACCCCTGGCGGCCCCTGGCAGAGCGGAGCAGCGGAATCAGGTACCCCGGTTCCTCGTAAACCCGTGCCGGCCTGTGATCCGCAGATGCCGCCGTCGTTCCGCCGGTGGGCGCTCAGCCAACGGCCCTGTTTCGATTCGCGGGGGAATCTCGTGGTCCTCACGCCAGGCGGCAGCAGCCGCGGAGTCCGGCCGGCCGCGGCCTGCTGCTGGCTACTGGCCATAGCCTGCATTGTCTTGCTATTCGCCGATCCGCTGTCGCCAGGCCCGGTCGCCTGGCTCGCTGCCGCCGCGGCGGCGGCGATTTCCGGCGCCACCGTCCAGCATCGGTCCAGCCGCCATGACCTGCAGCTATCTCGCAGCAAAGTGATCTTCCCGGAGAATCTCGACGAGACATGCGGCACCCTCCTGGGACGCGCTCAGGGCGCTATCGGCATCATTCTCGGCTCACACGTGCGCGCCGCTGGGCTGCTGGGCACCCCCGTCGATGACACACTTCTCCGCCTTCACGAATGGGAGATCGCCGACAAGCTCCGCGAGATAACCCGCCTCCGTGCCCTGCTCACGACGAACACCCTGGGCACCCCGCACGGCCCGATGACCGCCGACGTCCTCAGAGCTCAGCAGCGGGCAATTGAGCTGGCGCAGCAAGGCACCACCTCGCGCATCCTCGCCCTGGAACGCTACGCCAGCCAGATCATCGCGGCCGACGACGCCGAACGTGACTGGCAGCAAGCCACCCGGCTGTCCACCCTCAACGACGAATACCTTGACCTCGTCGCACGCACCGCCTCAGATGACCACGCCGCGGACGAGATCGAGAACCTGACCGAACAACTGGCCACCGTGGCCAGGACGCGCAGTGACCGGCTGCACGACGCAGACCTCGCCGCCACCGCACTCGCACTTCCGCAAATCCGGTTCCAGCCATCATCCGGACACCCGGGCTGAGCGCCGGTTACCCGCACGACCAAGTCCCGGCCCGACGATAGGCGGAACCCGTTCGGCGCAAAATCACTCGCGAGCCGCGCCGATAATGCCCCGCCACGCTGGCGGCCACACGCCCGTACCACAGGTTCCCCGGCACGGTCAGATCAAGCCGCAGGCCAACAAAGTCTGGGCCACTGAAAATGCCCTGCCCCCGCCGACAGCGCCCTATATTACGAAAAACTCAGCAGATCCCGGAAGGTGCATAAACAGCAGATCTCCCGAACCGGATGCTCGGCACGTGACGATAGATGCCTAGGGCGCCAATACCGGCCGCGCCGATTCGGCGATCCGGTCTTGTTCTGGGTTCAACAAGAGATCGCGCTTTGTGGCTGACTCTGCTCCGGGCCGAGGCGCAAGCGGCCGCCGATAGGTGTACGCCGAAGGCCTGTGCTCTTGCCATCTGGGCTCGGGACGGGCATTCCACGTCTCGGGGCCGCCGTGTCGCCGACCGTAGCCTGTGCAGCCTAATCTACCTAGAATTCTGAATATGAAGTACCCGCTGCGGGCGGCGGGATGGGCTGAGCCGGTGCCGTGCGTCGGGCTGGACGGCGGCGACGGCGTCCGCGCTGGCTCTGCTGCTGGCCGGGAGGATCACGGTGAATGGTCCTGTGGCGCGTACCGGTGCACCCTGGGGCGGCCTGGTCGCGGAACTCCGCGAGGTCATCGTGACCACGCGGCCGCGCGCTGACGCCGAGCTGATCGAGCGGGCCTGCGAGGTCGCGGCCCGGTGCCATCAGGGCCAGATGCGCCGGAGCGGCGATCCGTACATTACCCATCCGGTAGCGGTCGCGATGATCCTCGCCCGGCTCGACGATGCCGGTGAAGTCGACGATCAGACGCTGTGCGCGGCAATCTTGCACGACACGGTCGAGGACACCCCCTACACGCTGGCCGCGCTGAGGCGCGACTTCGGCACCGCAATCGCGGCGATGGTGGCCGAGCACATGGCGCTCGATCGCCTCGGCAGGCGGCCAGGACGCCAGCTCCCCCAGGCGGTGGCGACGATAACGTCCGCCGATGCCCGGGTCGTCGCCACCAAGCTGGCCGACCGGCTGCACAACATGCAGACCCTGCAGTTCCTGCCGCAGGCCAGGCAACTGCGCAAGGCCAGGGAAGTCCTCGATACCTTCCTGCCGGTCGCCGAGCAGCTCAACATGCCGACGCTCAGGTCAGAGCTGCAGGCGCTCGCCGTCGCGGCGCTGGTCCGCAACCAGCCGCTGCGCCCATTCCGCCGCCGGGTCATCGTCGCGCTGGACATAGAGGGTTCCACCAGCCGGCCCGATCCGGTGAAGGCCGAGCTCCGGACCATGCTCTACGAGCTGTTCGACGCGGCGCTGCGCTCGGCGGGAGTCAGCGCGCGCCGCCGCGACCGGTTCACCGACCGCGGCGATGGCCTGCTCGCCCTGATCGACCCGGCAGACCAGGCGCTGCTGTTCAACCTCGTCATCCCTGTGTTCAGCCGTCTTCTGGCCGGCTACAACGCCAGCCTCCCGGATCCGGGCGGGCGGGACCGCCGGCTCCGGGTCGTCGTCGTCATGCACACGGGGAACGTCCACGACGACGACAACGGGTGCTTCGGCGAAGCCCTGGACATTGCCTTCCGCCTGCTCGACGCCCCCCGCGTCAAGACGGCGCTCAAAGCGGCACAGGGCCCCGTCCTGCTCGTCGTCTCCGGCGACGTCCACAACCTGATCGCGTCTTACTCCTGCGGCGTAACCGGCCACACGGCCTCCGCCTGGTCACCGTTCAGGTCGCCGGCCACGAGCACCAGGGCTGGATCCACATTCCCGCAGAGGCCGCCTAACAGCACATAGCCATCCTGCCCATACCGCTGACCCAACCGGCAGCCAAGCAGGTGCTGTGGAGCCGGAGATCATCATCCTCGTGCTTGCGGAGGCTCGTTTGCTTGCACTTGTAACTCAGCATTATACTCATGGAATGTGCTTAATCGCTAAGCTAGCCCATTTGCACAAGTGCATGCGTGAGCCGGTGACATAGTGGCCGCGATGACGGCTGCCCTTATAGGGGCACATAACGGCATATCAACCAGTTCGCTGAACTCGTGGTATGTTATAGCTATACCAATTGCTCTAGCCATTTTTGGTATGATCTGGCTTACCTGGCCGGTGTTCAATCTAACCGGCGCCAAGGGTGTCGCCAGGATCGAATTTGTGCACCGCAGGTATGAGACGCGGCGCGACAACTTCTCGGCGCTAGTCGCCCTTGTCGCCTATTACGTGCCTGGACTCTGGATTACTGTGTCGATTCACGGTGGCTGGGATGCCGTGGGTGAATATCTCCGCGCTCACCTCCTGGACGGATTCGGCTGCGCGGCATTTTTCGCCATGGGCTGGCGACAGCTAGATCGGCACACGGGAAAGGCTCTGTTGTGGTTCGACATTGCTACCGCCGGTATCGCTGCTGCATCCACTTATATTGCAGGCGGGAACGCTCATGTTGTGATTGTGGTGGGACTTGTAGCATTCGTATTGGCAAACCTCATGTGGAAGGTTGTCGCTAGGTTTTCGGCACGTGTTGATGATCACGTCAAACTTTGCCTTGATGAGGCCACTAGAGCAGAACCAAATGCCGAGTCCGGTCGGCCACCCGAATCCTGATCCGGGCCACCACCGCGGAGTGGGACCGGGCTTCGACCGCAGAAGCGGACGCGAACGTAGGAAAGTAGCAGCTCACGGGGCCAGGCCTTGCCCAGCCATATGTGGCCGCTGCCGGCGGACTGGCGCTGGGCGTGGTGAACCTGCGCAGGGCAACGCGCCAGAAAGCTCAGGCAAAGTACGCCGTACCCGTCAGCTACCTGCTCAGCGTCCGCGAAACCCTTGCACCGCAGACCTTGCTGTCGCGCGTGATGTCCACGATAAGCCGCGCGCCAGGATTGCGCGCCTGAACGACTAGGAAGCTCCCGACGGCTCTGGCCGCGTGCACAAGATGTCGGTGGCCATCTTGCATCGCTTTATGCCGCTGCGGCTGTGATCGGGGAGACAGTTGAGATCTTCCGGAGACTGGCCGGCGCGAATCCCGCGTCCCACAAACACGATCTTGCTAAATCGTTGAGCAACCAGAACTGGATGATCGGGGTGCGGCCGTCTATGCCGACGGCCCTGTCGCAGCGCGCGCTAAATCGGCGATCGGCTCGCTGACGTAGGACGGTCCGCATCGCGTTGCGTAATCAGCCCTCGTCTGGAGCAGCGCGCACACTGCCGCCGCTATGCGCGGCAGCTGCTCCATGACAGGTCCGCCTCAGGTCCGCGCAGAGCTGGCCGGCCTGGGCGTGTCCGTGGCCGGCTATGAACTCCTGCTCATAGTCTCGCTCGAGCCCCGCGGGGTAGTGTTGTAGTCCTCGATACAGGTCGCGACCGCTGTTTTGGCCGCCGTACGGGTGCAGGCAGGGCCGCGGCGCCGCTGGCATGTCTATGGGCTGGCGGCGTCCCCTGCCGGATGGGGTGCCGAGCCCGCGAGCGGGGTGTCGTCGAGGTACCTGATCTCGTAGA
>JBKQQQ010001155.1:0-4841 GCA_052144275.1 Streptosporangiaceae bacterium | reverse complement strand
GGCGCTCTACGACCGCGACCCGATCCCGCAGTGGACACGCGGCCGGGTCACTGTCCTAGGCGATGCTGCGCATCCGATGCTCCCTTACCTCGGACAGGGCGCCTGCCAGGCCATCGAGGATGGCGCGGTCTTGGCGACGGCGCTCTCCGCGGAGGCCTCTGATCCGCTCACGGGTCTGGCTCGATACGAGCGCACCCGCCGACCGAGAGCAAGCCGAGTGGTGCTCACTGCCCGCGAGCGGGGGCTGAGCAACCACCTGACGTCTCCATGGGCCGCCTGGCGACGAGATCTCTTGATCGCATGGCGACGACGTGTGAACCGGCGCGACCCCGAGGGACGCGGCACGGCCTGGCTCGCCGACTACGACGCAAGCTCGCCAGATGTCCTCGCGGCCTGAAATAAAGCGTAACTCCTTGGCTCCCCGCCGACCGGCAGAGTCGACCGATAGCCTCTGACCTCGTGGGCGCAACTGGGTTCGAACCAGTGGCCCCTCGCTTGTAGGACGCAACCGAACCGTCGCAGGAGCAATGCTTGAAACCTGTGGATCTGCCGGGAAGGGGTGTACCTTCCCGGTGACCAAGTAGAGGTTCTCAAGCAAGGTCCAGCGTTGCCGCGCCGGGCCGGGAAGGCACACCCGATGCTCACCGTAGCCCCTGACCCGCCGGCTGGCGATGACCAGCCTGCAGATGGCTCGTCGTCGCTGATCGATGAGATCGTCCGCGAGGGCGCCCGGCGGATGCTCGCCGAGGCGCTGCAGGCCGAGGTGGATGCCTACATCACCCGGTTCGCCGCCGAGCGGGACGAGAACGGTCACCGCCTGGTGGTCCGCAACGGCTCCCGCGAGCCCAGGGAAGTGCTGACCAGCGCCGGCGCGGTGGAAGTGACCGCACCGCGGGTCAACGACAAGCGCACCGATGCGGCCACCGGCGACCGCGAGCGGTTCTCCTCGGCGATCTTGCCGCCGTGGGCGCGCAAGACCCCGAAGATCACCGACGTGCTGCCCCTGCTCTACCTGCACGGCCTGTCCTCCGGGGACTTCGTGCCCGCGCTCGGGCAGTTCCTGGGCTCGGCGGCCGGGCTGTCGGCGCCGGTGATCACCAGGTTGACCGAGACCTGGAAGGCCGAGCAGCGCATCTTCGCCGCCCGCGATCTATCCGGCGTGGACTACGTCTACCTGTGGGCCGATGGCATCCACGTCAACATCCGCCTGGAGGAGCACAAGCTATGCCTGCTGGTGATGATCGGCGTGCGCGCCGACGGGCGCAAAGAGCTCATCGCCTTGGCCGACGGCTACCGCGAGTCCACCGAATCGTGAGCTGACCTGCTGCGCGACTGCGCCCGCCGCGGAATGCGCGCCCCGGTGCTCGCGGCCGGCGACGGGGCACTGGGATTCTGGGGCGCGCTGCGCGAGGTCTTCCCCGGGACCAAAGAGCAGCGCTGCTGGTTCCACAAGATCGCCAACGTCCTGGCCGCGCTGCCCAAGTCCGCGCACCCCGGCGCGAAGAAGGCCCTCGCCGAGATCTGGAACGCCGAGGACAAGCCGCACGCCCTAGCCGCGGAGAAGGCATTCAGCGCGGCCTACGCGGCGAAGTTCCCCAAGGCCACCGCGAAGATCACCGATGACCTCGACCAGCTGCTGGCGGTCTACGACGACCCGCCGAGCACTGGATCCACCTGCGCACGACCAACCCGATCGAATCTACGTTCGCCACGGTAAGGCATCGGACCAAGGTCACCAAGGGACCCGGCTCGCGAGCCGCCGGGCTCGCCATGGCGTTCAAGCTGATCGAGTCAGCCCAGGACCGCTGGCGCGCAGTCAACGCGCCGCACCTCGTCGCCCTGGTCCGCGCCGGAGCCACCTTCATCAGCGGCAAACTCGTCGAACGACCCGGCGAGGACGCCCCACCCGCAGCTGCCTAAAAGATCTTGATCCACAGGTCTTGACAATAGCTCCAGGCTGATATCTTGACGTGCCGGTGGCCCGGCGCGGGAGCCTGGCCCTCGCACGTTATGCCAACGGCTCGGTTGGCAGACAAGACGTTCCATGCGCCGCAGCGCACGGATCGCCATGGGTGGATAAATATGCGGCACCCCGCCGCACAGAAAGCCGGGTAGGCGGGGCGCATTGCTGCGGCCCCGCCCCCCTCAGAACCGGACGTGCGGCGCTGACCGCATCCGGCTCAAGCAAGCCCCGAAGGGCGGTTCAGGTGCGCGAAGATGCCGGTTCCTGGCTGCCGGTGCCGGTTGCCCGGCGTTGGCAGTAGGCGTGTACGAGACGGGCATCATCCGGCGTGCTGTCCTGCCCGCGTGCGATGAGCTGCCTGGTGATCGCTTTACGGGTGGTGCGGTGCCACCGTTGCCATTCCTCGGGAGTATGTGGCTCCCGGTCGGCGTGCAGGAGCAGGTCCGCGCAGAGCGCGCAGCGCCCGCGCTGCATCTTGAGCAGGCGCAGGGTGCTGCGGTCGAGCGGGGGCTGGTTCCTGCCGCGCCGCTGGTTCCAGTAGGCGGTCAGGGCGGGGTCGTCGGGGGACGCCCGGCCGGTGACCTTGCGGTGCCGGATGATGGGTGTCCAGGCCAGTTTGGGCAGGTAGGCGCCGCTGGCGGCGTCGCCGAACACCCAGTTGTTCTGCCTGGAGGGGTTAAACCGGCCGAAGTACCGTCTGGTGACCCAGTGCCTCGGCTTGCCGGGGTGGCTGCGGCCGGCCCACTTGTAAGTGAGCTTCCACAAGTAGTCGTCCACGGTGGCGAACGTCTTCTTGGCCACCACCGACCGGTAAAAACTCGCCCAGCCTCGCGTGATCGGGCAGATCGCGGCGAGGACGGCGGATGCGTTCTGCCCGCGCAGGCGGCGCATCTCGGTGGCGAGCCTGTGCTTGACCCGTCTGACGGCGGCCTTGCTGGGTTTGATCAGCAGCTTGCCGTTACGGTAGCGGCGGATGCTGAACCCCAGGAAGTCATAGCCGGACTCCAGCGACACGATCTTGGTCTTCTCGTCGTTGAAGGCCAGCCCCCTGGGCGCCAGCCACCCGGCCAGCCGTGCCTTGACCTGCTCGGCCTGCTGCCTGGAATGGCAGCAGACGACAAAGTCGTCGGCATAGCGGACCAGCACCGGACTGCCCTTGGCAATCCGGATGCCGTCGGGCCCGTACTGGACCCCGGCCGCCTCCTCCAGCCCGTGCAACGCGACGTTCAGGAGCAACGGGGAAATCACGCCCCCTTGCGGACTGCCCTCCTCGGTGGGAGCGAACCCCTTGCCCGGCTCGAACACCCCCGCCGTCAGCCAGCGGCGGATCAGTCCCCGGCCGGGGAAGGACCCGATCGCCGACATCAGGTGAGCATGGTCGAGCTTGTCGAACGCCGCGGCCAGGTCCGCGTCTAGCGTCCAGACCCGCGTGGCCCCGCGGCCCTTGCACGTGTCGTAGATCGCCTCGATCGCGTCCTGGCAGCTGCGGCCCGGCCGGAACCCGTACGATCTGGGTTCGAACCGGGCCTCCCACTCAGGTTCCAGCGCGTTCTTGGCCCGCGCCTGGTGAGCGCGGTCCTCGATCACGGGAATTCCGAGCGGACGAAGCTTCGCGCGGTTTGATGCCTTCGGTACGTACACCCGCCGGACCGGCAGCGGATCCCAGGAGCGGATGCTGCGGTGCACCCGCACCGCCAGCGCCATCCTGGCCGGGGAGGTCAGCGCGACCTCCCCGTCGATCCCCGCCGTCCCGCGGCCGGTATTGCGCTGCGTGACCTGCCGCACGCTGACCAGCGTGTTCGACCAGGACCGCAGCATCATCTTCTGCAAGGACCTGACCTTAGCCAGATCCTGTTCCTTCGCCGCCTTGAAGATCCTGCGCCGCAGCCGCCGTACGTTGTCCTCGTGCAGCCGCCAGTCAATAGCGTCCCACTCCAGGGCCACGTCCTCGGTTCCGTTCACCATCATGGGCGTCTAACTTGTCCCTCGGTTCCGGCGTATCCGGCACTTCGCCTTTCAAAGGCTCACCCGCCACACGTCAGCCTGCTTTCGCAGCCGGGCACCAGGCCCGGTATCCGGCCGGTTATACGGACAGCACCGGCTGGAGGACCGGTACCGCGCTCCCGCTTTCCCGCGGCCTTTCGGCCCGCCGGCATTGGCTTCTTGGGCGTCCTGTTCCCGCCAGGGGACTGGGCTCCCCTTACGGTCGGCTTACCGGCAGCGCCCAGGCGGCACCACCGGACCCTGACGGGGTTTCCACGTTCCGCACGCATGAGATGCGGCCGGGCCGGGTGTCCTCTTTACCCCGGGAGCAACGGTGTTCCCTGCGACCATCGGGACGTCCGCGGCCGCCGTCTGCCGCCTTGCAACGGCTGGCTCCTGCCACCCCGGTACAACTCACCGACCCGGGATGTCAAATTGACGAGGCATCAACAAGGATTCAGGGTCATTCACCCTTCCGGCCTTCCCCTCACCTGTAACACCCGGTCGGAACGGGCGCCCTCGGGCTTTTCCCTGAGCTTCGCACCCGGCCGTTACCAGCCACGCACGTCAGGGCGGGGACGGGTCTGGAACACAAACCCGAAGTCACGTCCTCGGCATCATGCCGAACCTCCAATCGACGAACCTACTCACAACGTGCGACATCGTGTCGCAGCGTCCTCAATTGCCGCGATGAGTTACATGATGGATCGGGGCACCGCAGCGTGCACGCCGGTGGGCTCGTTCAAGGCGTGTGCTTGTTACGGTTTTTTCGCGGCAGGTTTTCCTTGCCGTGGTTGAGGATGCGGGCTGGGATCTCGTATTGGTGGCAGAGCGCGAGCAGACCGCTGCCGTCGATGAGGTTCAGCGGCTTCCCGCCAGCGAACTTGTAGCTGTC
>JBKQQQ010001154.1:0-10341 GCA_052144275.1 Streptosporangiaceae bacterium | reverse complement strand
CCATCAACGCGGCCAGCGTCACCGCCGCGCCCGCCGCGCGCCGCCAGCTCATCAGGGCCCGCCAGCCCACAACGCGACTGTTCTCCACGAGCGTCCATTTTCGTCCTGCCGGTTCGTCGTACCTGTCGACACGCCCAGAAGTTATGAACTCGTTCACAGGAGGTTTCGATGAGTCTCCCCGACGTGGTATCGCGCGAGCAGGACGGGCGGGACTGATGTCATTGTCCCGTCCGCCGACGTTCCTAGATCAGGATCAGCAGCATCAAGGCCATGGTGACGCCCATGGCAATCCGGGAACTTGTCGCCACCCACGGGGCGAGGATGCCCCGGCCGGCGCCGCTCGCCGGGCCGCCGACGGGCTGGGCCTGGCTGGCCGTGGCCGGCTCGGTGGCCACGGCCGAGCCGGCCACGAGGCCGCCAGCCGGCTCGGACACGGCGGCAGCGCCCGGCCCGGCCCCCGCCCCGACGCCGACCAGCACCGCGCCGGCCGGTGCGACGCGGGCGACCGCGAGGCTGTAGTGCCCGCTGGTGCCGGGGCCGGAGAGCTGGTCCAGGTCCCAGATGCTGTAGCCGATCAGCGCCAGCGCGAAGATGAAGGCCAGGAACGGCAGGCTCAGGGTCCCCATCGTGCCCGCGGCCCCGCCCATGCCGCTCATTCCCGATCCGTGCGCCGCGGGGGCGGCCAGGGCGAGGAACATGTACAGCATCGCCGCGGCATGGATGAGGTGCGGTGCGCAGTGCCCGCCGGCCAGCGCGCGGGCGCCGCTGACCTGCACGTCCCGTGCCACCCGGTAGGCGAACCACGCGGTGAGCAGGCCGAAGATGACCTCCCACGCGCCGTTGGGCAGGGTCTGCAGGCTGGCGGTCAGCATGCCCGCCATCGCGATGGCCATCAGCAGGTGCGCGACGTCGATGTCGGCCAGGGCTGCCCCCTGCGCCCCTCGCCGCCACGGCTGCGCCACGACCAGGCGGCCCGCGCTCACCGCCGCGACCACGAGCATGAGCACGGCGAAGATGTCCAGGATCCAGGAGGGGGTCATGATGCGGTCGTCCCTTCGTTGGCGCCAGCCGGGGCTGGGGCGGTGTGCGCCGGTGCCGTGACCGCGGCCCGGACCGGCCAGTAGGTGAGGGCCAGCAGGGCCAGCAGCAGCCCCGAGTTGGGGTCGGTGCCGCCGCCGGTGAGGATGGTCCCGAAGGCCTCGCCGAACACCCAGATCACCGCGGCCACCACGATGGCCAGGACCAGGGTGCCCTTGGACGCCGGGATCGGCAGGTACACGCCCACGGCGATGATCACCAGCGCCGCGGCCAGCACGATCGAGGCGGCCAGGCCCTGGTGGGCGACGAGCGCGGCGGCGTTCCTGTCGAGCGCGGCGAGCCAGCCGGGCTCGCCGTTCCCCATCCCCGCGATCATGTCGTGCAGCGCCTGCGGCGCCCGGTTCCCGGGCAGCAGGGCGAAGTAGGCCAGGCTGAGCCACAGCATCAGCCACAGCGCCCGGGCGACCGGGGCCCCCACGGCGCGTGCCGCGGTGAAGGGCGCCGGCGTGCCGCGGTCCGCCGGCCACAGCAGCACCGCGAGCAGTGCGTAGATGATCACCGCGCCGGGGGCGCCGTTGACCGGGCTCGCGCTGGGGGTCAGCACCATCCCGAGTCCCTCGCCGAACCACCACACGCCGATCGCCCAGGCGATCGAGGCGGCCAGTGCCAGCCGTACCGTCGGCCGCCACGCGATCCCGATCGCCAGCAGCAGCTGGATCGTGGCGAAAGCGGTGTTCAGCAGCACGGCGTGATGATCGATGAGGGTGGCGTTCCAGGTGATCGGGCTGGCGACGACGCCCGGGTTGCCGGAAGCCGTCCCGGCCAGCATCTGGCTGAACCCCTTGGAGAACATGAAGGCCTGGTATTGCAGAACGGCGTCTAGCAGCCATATCCCGGCCAACGCCAGCTGCAGCAGCCGCCTGACGTCGGGCGCTCCCCGGGACACCGCGGCCCCGGCGCCCAGCCCACCACGCCACGCGGGGCGAACTCCCGCGGCGGCGATCTCACTCATCCGGCTCTCCTCGCTTGCCCGGCCCGGACACCCATGCCCGGACTGTTGCCATCCCTGGAAACAGGTATCAAGGGACCCGGCCTGCCGGAGTGCGCCTCTCATGGCCACCCAGGAATGCCAGGGCAAAATACTATGGGCCGTTTCTCCGTGGTTCAAGAGTTAGCGAGAAGAAAGGCTTACACTTTTCTTATCGCCAGAAATCCGCAGGTAGGGTGGGTTTCAACTGGCATGTCCCTCAGTGCGGGGAAAACCCCGTAGTGGTATTTGATAAACCTGGGGTGGGTATTCAAAGAACCCCACCAGGGTATTTCTCACTGCGGCTGGCCGCGTACCGCGAGGTCGCCACGTGGATGACTGTGGGATACGTGCTCATTCTGGTGCCCTGAACTTCCCGCTCGCGTAATAGCAGACGCCGGCCTCTTGGAAATGCGCTTGCGACAAGTCATCGTGGAAGTGTGAGTGACGTCGCCTATGGCCGACCGGGGCATCCGTGACTCAACCGGCCTGCCGCCGCGAGGTACCGGAAATAGATCGCGCCGCTAATTCCATCCGAATCTGGACCGGCCGGCCGGGGCCGCCGATATGACGGCCCCGCTGGCGAGAGAGCAGTTTCCCGCGCTCGTGGCCAATCCCGGCATCGTCTATCTGGACAGCGCGTCCACCGCCGCCAAGCCCCAGCGGGTGGTGGACGCCGTCACCGCGCAGCTGGCCGGCCAGGCCGCCAACCCCGGCCGGGGGATGTACCCCTGGTCGACCCGCGCCACCCGGATGCTGGCGGCCGCGCGTGAGCGCGCGGCGCGCTTCGTCGGCGCGGACGGCCCGGAAGAGATCGTCTTCGTATCGGGCACGACCGCCGGCCTGAACGCGGTGGCGATGTCATGGGGCCTGGCGAACCTCAGGGACGGGGACGAGATCCTGTTCAGCCCGCTCGGCCACGCGTCGAACGTGTACCCGTGGGTGCACCTGCGGCAGGTGCTCGCCCGCTTCGGTACGAACATCGCGCTGGTGCCCTACGCGGTCACCGCGACCGGCGCCGCCGACCCGGCCGACATCGCGGCCAAGGTATCGTCCCGGACCCGGCTCATCGTCGCCACGCACATCCACAACCTGTTCGGCTCGATGACGACGCTGGCGGAGCTGCGCGGCACGATCGACCCGTCGATCCGGTTGTGCTTCGACTGCAGCCAGAGCGTGGGGCACGTGCCGGTGGACGTGACGAGCCTGAGTGCTGACTTCGCGGCCTTTTCCGGTCACAAGATGTTCGGCGTGCCGGGCACCGGCGTCTTGTACGCCAGCCGGCGGGTCCACCACGAGCTGGCGCCGTTCCTGCCCGGCGGCGGCAGCGATGTCCGGCTGGCCGGCGGCGCGCTGCGGGAACTGACCATGCCCGGGGGGCTCGAGGGCGGGACGCCGGACGTCGCCGGGATCGCCGGCCTTGCCGCGGCGATCGAGTTCATCGAGGAGATAGGCCTGGACCAGATCGCCGCGCACGGCCGCGCCCTGACCCGGTTCCTGGTGGACCGGCTGCGCGAGATCCCCGGCCTGACGCTGCTGCCCGGCGTGGCCTGGGACCAGGACCCGGTCGGATACGGGATCGTGGCCTTCCGCGTCGACGGCGCCCGCTCGGACGACCTCGGCTTCGCGCTGAGCTCCGGCGGCTTCTACGTCCGCACCGGCCGCCACTGCCTGCCCGCCGCGAGCGGCTACGACGACTCGGTCCGGGTCAGCGTGCACGTGTACAACTCCGAGCAGGAACTCAGCCGGTTCGCCGATTTTCTCGCGCTCGTCACGGAAGGAGCCGGCTAGCGATGCCGTTCTTCGCGCAGGAAGCCCCGACCGAGGGCTACGACCGGCTCGCTGCCTCGCGGATGCTGGCCGAGCTGGCCTTTCCCGGGCTCTTCCCGGCCCAGGAGGGCCCGGTCGACGCCGCGTTCCTCGGCCCGGCCCGGCAGATCCAGTACCGGACGGCGGCCCTGGTCCCCGAACCGGGAAGCCATCTGACCCTGCCCCAGCAGACCTATCTTCAGTCGTTCATGCAGCCGTGCCCGGCCGGGTTCGTGACTAGTGCCACCGAGCGGGTGACCTGGAACGACAGCGACGGAATCCCGAACGTGGGTCATGCCGGGCCGAGCTCGCTCGGCCCGGTGGTCCCGATCGCGGCCCGGGAAGCCACGCTGGCGCTGTGGCGCGCCCTGGCCGCGGACGACGCCCTCGCCACCCGGGTGGCGCGGCTCGGCCCGGACGCCCGGCAGGTCCTGGCGGCCACGACGACCGACCGTGAGCCGGCCGAGATCTTCCGCATCGGCGTCGAGGCGACGGCACGGACCCTGGTGCAGCACGCCCACCTGGCTGACCAGACCCCCTACCGCACGCCAGCGGAGTTCGCCCGCGGGCTGCGGGACTCAGGAGTCTTCGCGGTCGTCGGGAGCACCTGGTACTGGGAGCTGCAAGCCTCGACGTTCCGGCGCGGGATGATCCCGGTGTCCTTCGTGACCGCGACTGACGGGACGGTGCGGTACCCCGCCGAAGTAGCCGCGATGCTGCGCGCGATGAAAAACGCCACCATCGCGCAGGCTCATGCCGTGATGGCCCGGGCCACCGGGGCCGAAGGGCTCACGGTCCAGCAGGCGGTCCGGAAATACCATCATGACCTGGATCTCATCGCCCGGCAGTACGCGCTGCTTCCCGGCCACGAGCAGCCCAGATGCCTGGGCCAGATGGTGCACGTCATCGACGGCCAGCGGTTCAGCGTCCTGCCCGGGGTGGTCCAGGCCTACGTGGCGACCTTCGTGCGCATGCTGGACCTGGTCCAGGTGAGCAGGATCCCCGGCCCGCCGGACGAGGAGATCACCGATCCCGCGGAGCGGACCTTCCACGTCCCGGACATGAACTGCCAGCACTGCCGCGCCACCATCGGCGCCGTGCTGGAGTCGATGGGCATCACGGTGTCCGAGATCGACCCGGTCACCAAGCGCATCATCGCGGGTTTCCAGACGGTGGCCGCCAGGGAACGGGCCTTTGACGCCATCCGCGACGCCGGCTACACGGTGGTCCCGCCGGTCAGCGCGTGACCGGGATGCGGGGCCTGCCGCCGGCCATTCATCCCGTGGTCCGGTCCTTCCTGGCGGACGGCGACCGGCCGGCCACGCTGCTCGCCCGCTGGGGTTCCCCGCTGAACCTGGTGTTTCCCGAGATCTTCCGGGCCAACCTGGCGTCGTTCCGCCGCGTACTGGACAGCTCCCGGCTGGCTTACCGGATCCACTACGCGCACAAGGTCAACCAGGCCCAGGCGTTCGTACGCGCCGCGCTCGACGCGGGCATCGGGATCGACGTCGCGTCCCCCGGGGAGCTGGCGAGCGCGCGGGAAGCGGGTTTCCCGGTCAGCCGGATCGAGGCGACCGGTCCCAAGGGACGGCTGTTCCTCAGACCGCTGGCGGAGCAGCGGGTAACGGTCAACGTCGACAACCCGTGGGAGCTTTCTGAGCTGATCCGGCTGGCCCGCGAGCGCGGCTGGCGCGTTCCCGTCCTGGTCAGGCTGTGCGGCTTCGGGGCCCCCGGCCGGCTCAGCCGGTTCGGCGTGCCAGCCGCGCGTTACCCGGCGGTCGTCGACCTGCTGCGTGCGGGCTCGGACGCGGTGGACTTCCTGGGGCTCTCCTTCCACCTGGACACCAGCGATGCCAGCGAGAAGATCCAGGCGGTCGATGACTGCCTGCGGCTGTTCGAGCAGGCCTGCGCGGCCGGCCTGGCCCCGCGCGTGCTGGACATCGGCGGCGGCTTCCGCCAGGCCTTCGTCGATGACGCGGCGGCGTTCGATGAGTACGTGCAGGCCATGAAGGACGGCCTGACCGGCCGCGGACGCCCGCTCACCTGGGACGGAAACACCCTGGGGTACCGGTTCGAGGACGGCCGGGTGCAAGGCGTGCCGGTATTCCACAAGTACGCGAACCGCGTCACCGGCGAGGAGTCGCTCAGCCAGCTGCTCGACGCGACGCTGCCCGGGCAGGGCGGCAGGCGGACCGCCCAGGTGCTGCGCGAGAACATGATCGAGCTCTGGCTGGAACCCGGCAAGTCGCTGGTCGACCAGGCCGGGGTCACGCTGGCCAGCGTCGAGTTCACCAAGGAGGCCGCTGACGGGAGCCTGCTGGTCAACCTGGACCTCAGCCGGGACAAGATCTGCCCGGCCGGCCAGGAGGTGATGCTCGACCCGGTGCTGATCTACCGGTCCGCGCCGGACCCCGGCCCGGGCGGCCCGAACGATCCGGCTGTCCGCCCCGGCCAGCGCCGGGGCGTATTCCTGGGCGGCAACCTGTGCCTGGAACGCGACATGATCTTCAATCACCTGACGTTCGTCGAGCGGCTCCCTGGGCCAGGAGACATCGTCGCGTTCGTCAACACTGCGGCATACCAGATGGACCTGTCCGCGTCCGAGGCGCTGATGCAGCGCCGGGCCGCGAAGGTGGCCGTCGAAAGTAGCGGCCGCGGCTTCATCGCTTACGCCGACCGCGGGGACGGGCCGGAGGAGGAGGAACCCTGGTGCTTTACTCCGACATCACCGAGCTGATCGGGAATACCCCGCTGCTCAGGCTCGATCCGCGCAAGCACGGCATCGAGGGTGCCGAGCTGTACGCCAAGCTGGAGTTTTGCAACCCTTTCGGGTCAGTGAAGGACCGGATCGCCTGGGGCATGATCCGGGATGACCTGCCCGGCATCACCAGCCGCGGCCAGACGCTGATCGAGGCTTCGAGCGGGAACACCGCGAAGGCCTTGCAGGTGCTGGCCGCCATGCACGGAATCCGGCTGCGGGTGCTCACCAACCGGACGAAGGTCCGGGAGGTGCGGGACGCCCTGGAGTTGCTGGGCGGCGAGCTTGAGGAACTGCCTGGCCTGTCGGAATGCCCGGATCCCACCGTGCCGAACGACGTGTTCGGCGCGATCGAGAAACTGATGGCGGAAAGCCCCGGCGCCTACTACCACACCTCGCAGTACACCAACCAGCGCAACCTGCGCACCCACCACGACACCACCGGGAAAGAGATCTTCGACGACATCGGCGCGGTGGATTTCCTCTTCGGCGGCCTGGGCACGACCGGGTCCACCCGGGGCGCGGCGACGTACCTGCGGGCCGCCAACCCGCGGCTGCAGACCATCGGCATCGTCTCCACCCGGGATGACTTCATCCCAGGGATCCGGTCGGAGGCGGAGCTGTGGGAGGTCGGGCTGTTCGAGCGCGACTTCTACGCCGAGATCCTGCCGGTCCGTTCGGCCGACGCGGTGGACGCGACGGTGGACCTGGCCCGCCGGCATGGTGTACTGGCCGGCCCCACCACCGGAGCCGCCTACTGGGCCGCACGGCAGTACCTGCAGCGCCAGCCGCCCGCGGGCAGCGTGCCGCGGCGAGCGGTCATCATCGCCTGTGACCGGCTGGAGCCGTATCTGTCCTACGTCCGGCAGCGGCGTCCTGAGCTGTTCGGGCAGGCCCGCGGCGCGGCGCCCGGGGACCGGCCGGCTGGGGCGCTATCGGCTGGGGCGCGGCCGGCTGGGGCGCTGGCCGCCGCCGGGATTTCCGTCACCGAGCTAGCCTCGCTCGGCCCCGAAGCGCCGGTCCTGTGCGTCGACACGCGCGGGAGCATGGCGTACCGGATCGGGCACGTGCCCGGCTCGGTCAACATCCGCGACGACCACCTCGAGGACATGCTGCGGCAGGGCTTTCCGTTTCCGCCGTCGCGCACGATCGTGTTGATCTGCCCGGTCGGGGAGTACTCCGGTCGGCTGGCTGCCTCGCTGGCCCAGGCCGGCCACGACGCCGCAAGCCTGGCGGGCGGCATCGTGGCCTGGCGCGACGCCGGCCTGCCGCTGGAATCCGGCCTCGCCCACGGGAACGCCGGCCCGGGACCGAAGGCCCCGGGTTAGCTCGGCTAGGCGAGCTGGTAGCCGGCTTCCTCGACCGCCGCCCGCAGGGCCGCCATCTCCGGGACGGGCTCGGCCATGATCGTGACCTCGCCGGAGGCCAGATCGACATCGACCTGGCTGACGCCGGGGATGGCCGAGATCTCGGTCCGCACCGCCTTCTCGCAGTGCTCGCAGGTCATGCCGGTGACGGTGATCACGCTCAGGCTCATGCCTGAATCGTATAGCCGCAGCCTGGACCGGTCAGCCGGGTCCGCACCGCCGGGTACCGCAGGGGGTGAGTGCGCCGGCGGGTCAGCAGTCGACCAGTTCCGGGCGCTGGTTGAGGATCTGTGCCCGTGCGGTGATGAAATCGGCGCGGGCCTGTTCCGCTTCGGGGCGGAACGCGGCGACGCGGTGGCAGTTCTGGAACGCCAGTCGGACGCCGTAGCGCCGTTCGATCGCGCCCCGCATCGCGTCGCTGGCCATCAGCCGCAGCAACTGCCCGCGGGACGCCTCGTCCGGCGGCGGGACCTGGTTGTCGGCGAACTCGCCGCCGCCGGCCTGCAGGTCCTCGATCAGGCGGCTGATCACCTGCCACGCGAACGGCAGGGACGTGCGGATGCAGTCGGCGAACACCGCGTCATCCACCTCGCCCCGGCGGGCCTGCTCCAGCAGATCCGGCGAAACCGCTAGCGACATGATCGTCCTTCCTGTCGGCCGCTCGTCAGTGCGGCGGGATGCGCGTCGTATGCGGCCAGGGCCATGACACCCGCGAAGAAGCCGGAACGGGTTGCAGCGGGCACGCGCAGTTGCCACACTCATGCTTACATGAAACTGATATTCATTTCTAGTAAGGGTGAGAACAGACTCACCCGGAGGAGAAGGCTGATGGCGAGCTCGGTGCGGGGGGCGCTGTGAAGGTCGCGTTCGTGGGCAAGGGGGGCAGTGGCAAGACCACCCTGTCGTCGCTGTTCGTGCGGCATCTGGCCGGCCAGGGGCTGCCGGTGGTGGCCATCGACGCCGACATCAACCAGCATCTGGGCGAGGCGCTCGGCGTCAGCAGCGATCCGTCGGCGATGGGCGCGCATCTGCCTGAGATCAAGGAGTACCTGCGCGGTGACAATCCCCGGATCGCCTCAGCCGCGGCGATGGTCAAGACCACCCCGCCGGGCCGGGGCTCCCGGCTGCTGCGGCTCGGCGGGGCCGACCCAGTCCACGGCCTGAGCGTGGAAACTTCCTGCGGGGCGAGGCTGATGGCCACCGGCCCGTTCAGCGATGACGACCTGGGTGTTTCCTGCTACCACGCCAAGACCGGCGCGGTCGAGCTGTACCTCAACCACCTCCTCGACGGTCCCGGCGAGTACGTGGTGGTCGACTGCACGGCCGGCGCCGAGTCGTTCGCCTCGGGCATGTTCACCCGGTTCGATCTCACCTTCCTGGTCGCCGAGCCGACCCGCAAGGGCGTCGGGGTCTACCGGCAGTGGAGCGAGTACGCGGACGGGTACGACGTCGCCCTCGCGGTGGTCGGCAACAAGGTCCAGCACGAGCAAGACGAAGCCTTCCTGCGCGAGCACGTGGGCGACGGCCTGCTTACCTGTTTCGGCCACGAACCCGCGGTCCGGGCCATGGAACAGGGCCGCCCGTCCGGTCTGGCCGATCTCGGCCCGGGGAGCCGAGCGGCCCTGCAGAGGCTGCAGGATGCGGTAGACGCGCAGGTCCAGGACTGGGCCACGTTCACCCGCCAGGCGGTGGAATTCCACCTCAGGAACGCCCGCGCCTGGGCGAACGCGGCGACCGGGACGGATCTGGCCCTTCAGGTCGACCCTGGCTTCTCCCTGAGCCCCGCAGTGCTCCAGGCCGCCCCCGTATGACCAGGCCCGCCGCTGGAGTACCTTTGCCCTAGGTCGGAGGGAGGTGGCGGTTGTGGCGGCGAGTCCGCTGACCGGCGTGGCCCCGGACACGGCCCAGTTCGAGCTCGCCGTCGGCGGCATGACCTGCGCCGCCTGCGCGGCCCGGGTCCAGGCCAAGCTGAACAAGGTCGACGGCGTCACCGCGTCCGTCAATCTTTCTACCGAACGGGCTCACATCACCGCCCCGGCCCACGTGTCCGCCTCGGACCTGGTCGCCGTGGTCGAGTCGGCCGGCTACTCCGCCGGCCCGGTAGGGGCTGGGCAGGCCGCCCCTGCCGGGGGGGACGCCGGGGTCACGGCCGATGAGGCTACGGTCCGGCGGCTGCGCCGCAGGCTGATCCTGGCGCTGGTGTTCTTCGTCCCGCTGACCGACCTGTCCATCGTGCTGTCGGTCTTCCCCTGGTCTCGGTTCCCTGGCTGGCAGTGGTTCCTGGTGGTGCTGGCCGCGCCGGTGGCGATCTGGGCGGCGTGGCCGTTCCACCAGGCCGCGCT
>JBKQQQ010001153.1:0-9472 GCA_052144275.1 Streptosporangiaceae bacterium | reverse complement strand
GACATCGCCGTGCCCGGCGGGACCCGGCAGGTCACCACCCGCCTGGCCGACGGCCTGGCCCTGGCGGTCATCACCGGCGCGCCGCTGGCCGTCGACGGCCCGGTGATGGACCGGCTCGCCGAGCCCGTCACCGGCCCCGACCCGCTCAGCCCGTTCCGCAGCCGCCAGCCGGCACCCCCCGGGCCGCCCGAGCACACGCGGTTCGAGCCGCGCAACCTGGCGTTCACCGACGGCCTGCACCGATGGCAGCTCGACGGCACCTTCCTGCGCCAGGTGACCGGGTCCCACGACCAGGACTATTCCTGCACCACCGAAGACGGGCGGGTGATCCTGACCGCGGCCGTGCCCGGACCCGCCGGATTCGCCTTCCTCAGCCAGCAGATCGAACCCGACGACTACCGCGGCCGCGCCGTCACCTTCCGCGGCGACCTGCGCACCACCGACGTCGCCGACCGCGCCGGACTGGTGCTCCGCATCCCCCGCCAAGGACGGCGACCGGCCCCACCGGATCCCTGGCACGATCCCGAGAACCACTTCGCCCCCGTCACCGGAACCCGCGACTGGACCCGCCACGAGGTCACCGCCCAGGTCCCGGCCGATGCCATCAGCATCATCTTCGGCGTCTTCCTGAACGGCCGCGGCCAGATCGAACTCCGCAACCCGCAACTCGACCCGCACCCCCCGGCGACAGGCGGCGCAAGATGCACGTAGCAAGCATCGCGTAACAGCGCTCGGCCGCAGCGCACAGCCAGGACCCGATCCGGGAACAATCCCGCCTCTGAAGCACTCCTCATCAGGCCGCCGCCATCGCGTCAACGACAGTGTCCGCGACGCGATGGCGCAGGTCACAGCTCCGGCTGACGCGAAAGCTCAAGATAACAAGCGCGTTCATGACAGCCCGCTTCACGCCACCTCCTTCTGGGACATATGACCGTTGCTCTCGACGGAGCCAGGCGGACAATGTGTGTCATTATCGTTTGCACGGTGGGGCCAGGTTGCGGTAGCACATTTATGAACTGCGTCATTTACACCCGGGTCAGTATGCCGCACCGCCGGTCCGGGAAAGGCGGGTTTCGCCTGCGCGGCCCTTTATTCCGAACGTAAGGAAATGGCAAGAATTTTAACTTAGCGGACTCTAACGGTCTCCTCAGCTTGCTCACATCCGCACGCACAATCATGATGGACATGAATGGCCGCATCGAGGTCGCTATCCCCGTATACAACGAGGAGCGGGTTCTGGCCCTCAGTATCCGGTGCCTTCACGCATACCTGAAAAACAGCCTGCCTTATCCGTTTATTATCACCATCGCCGATAATGCCAGTACAGACGGGACTTTCGTGATCGCGCAGCGGCTCGTCGCGGAGCTGCCCGGGGTCCGCGCCGTGCACCTGGGGCTCAAGGGGCGCGGGCGGGCGCTGCGGTACGTCTGGGGTAGCAGCGATGCCGATGTCGTCGCCTATATGGACGTCGACCTGTCCACCAAACTCGACGCGTTTCTCCCGCTGGTCGCCCCGCTGCTGTCCGGTCACAGTGACCTGGCGATCGGCAGCCGCCTGGCATGGGGAGCGACCGTGGTCCGCGGGCGCAAGCGCGAGGTCATTTCCCGTTGCTACAACCTGCTGCTACGCAGGACCTTGGCGGCCCGCTTCTCCGACGCGCAGTGCGGTTTCAAGGCCGGCCGCGCCGAGATCGTGCGGGCGCTGCTGCCCGCTGTGGAAGACAACGCATGGTTCTTCGATACCGAGTTGCTGCTGCTCGCCCAGCGCAACGAGCTGCGGATTCATGAGGTGCCGGTTGACTGGATCGAGGATCCCGACAGCCGCGTCGACATCGCCAGGACCATGCTGGACGACCTGCGGGGCATGATCCGGCTGCGCCGTCGGCTGCTCGCCGGCGCCGGCCGCGTGCTGGTGCCGCCCCGCGTCCTCACGACAGGAGTTGCCGTCCATGACCGCTAAGCTCTACCCGGCCGCTCGCCACAAGGCCGAGCACCCGCGGCGATCACGCGGCCGGCGGCCGCGCGCGCGGTGCTGCCGGGCGCGGGCAGGGCAGCGGGTTCGCTGGGGGCCGCGGCGGTACGGTCAGCAGGGAGCTGATCGCCTACCTGCAGGCGCACCCGGGACGGCGCGACCTGGCTGGCCGCCGTACCAGGGTCCTCGACCGCCGCGGAGATCATCCTCGAGACCGGCGGGACGCCGGTCATGGCGATGGGCGGCTTCACTGGCAACGACCCCACGCCGACCCTGGCCCAGCTTCAGCAGTACATCAGGCAGGGCCAGCTGCACTACGTGCTCATCGGTGGCGGCGGTACCGGTGGCAGGGGAGGCACCGGCGGCACCGCCCTGGTGGACCCGTGGGTGGAGCAGAACTGCACCGCGGTGAGCCCCTCCGCCTACGCAGCATCCTCAGCCACGGGCACGGCAGGTGGCGGGCAGGACCTCTACCGCTGCGGATAGCCGGTGCCACGCGGGCCAGCTGGGCCGCCTGCGGCACGTGGAAGTGGACACCATGATCGGGCGGCTTCGATGGCCGGTCATCATTCCGTGTCTCCGCAGTGTCGTGAACGGCTCACCGCCAGGCACGAGCGTGAATGATGAGCCGACTCCCTGGCGTTCTACGGGTTTGCAAAAGCATCCCTGCCCGCGCCTCTGATGCGCCGGAATACGTTTCGATATCTTCCGGGTCCTTGTCACGATAATCCGCTGTACGTCATATTTAGGTAATTTTTCTGCCGACAAAATCACAGATTACGCTCAGATCCTTCGCATACCTCCACGCTAGCTTTGCTTTGCACTGAGGAATTGCTGATCCGGCAGCAGATCGGCAGTTTGCCGGGGAGCACGGCCCAGGCACCGCGAGAATACGGCTAACGAGAATGGGGTAACAATGTTCGCCAAGTTGTGGTGTAGTCTCCCTTCCACCGCAGTTCACCTAAGGCGCTCCCGGTACGCGTTCCTCGTGGGGTGCGGCGTGCTCGCGCTCACGCTCACGACAGGGTGCGGCGCCGCCAGCTCGGCCGGCACAGCCGTGGCGTCTTCCTCATCCGTGTCAGCTGTATCGACAGCGACGAACTCCGGTCGCGTCGCCTACCTAACCTGCCTGCGACAACATGGCGCCACCGTGCCGACGGCGAGGCCGACCGCCCATCCCAGCGGTGGTTCCAGCAGCCCGGCCAGCCAAGTCCCTGCCTCGGCGCGTCAGGCCTGCGCGTCGCTGCGGCCCAGCGGCTCCGGCACGAACCAGGCGGCCGTCAAGGCGTTCGACGCCTGCATGGCCGCTCAAGGAGAGGCGATCCCGTCTACGCGGCCGACCGCCATGCCTTCCCCCAGGCCAACGAGCGCGCGCTCCGGCATTGACCGCTTCCTGCGAGGGCTCGACCCCGGCAACGCCAAAGTTGCCGCCGCACTGAAGGCCTGCGAATCCAAGCTCCCGTCGTCCGCGTCCGACGGTTAACCGCCCCAGGGACCGGAACGGGCAATCGAGAGAAGCATGCGTCATGACGACCGGGACTGCCCCTTAGCTCGGTTGATACCTTGCGGACTCGGACGCCCTAGGCGCGGGTTCAGAGCAGTCAGGATCGTGACAAGGCCCGGCTCATCCGCCAGGCCGCTACCGTGACCGCGGCTGCTGCCACGGCAACCAGCACCGCGGCGCCGTGAAGCGTCGCCGCGGCCTAGCCGGGTGACAGCACGTGAAAATGAGCCGCAGCCGGTCATCGTGGAGGAGGCCATCCTCGGGTCCGGGCATGACTTCCTCTGGTACCAGCAGCGGCATCGCCCGGCGGAATGCGCCACTCGCACCAGACTTCGAGGCGTGGCTAGATACCCCTTGAAGGGGTGCCCGTTCTGGTTACCAGCACGCCCGCATGGCTCTGGTGTTCGTCGCTCGTGCCCTGGATCAGCTCCGGAACCTGTTGGCGGACCCGCCGACGCCCGCGCCGGAACCTACAGCGCCTTGATCTCTGCTGGGGTCAAGGCCTGCTGGAAGACCTCGACGTCGTTGATACGGCCGGGGAACCAGCCGATGTCCTGCGCGCCGAACTGGGCGCGGCCTATGGCCAGGCTCCCGAGGGAGGCGTAGGGGGTGGTGTCGGTGGCGGTGCCCTGCGGTTTGCCGTTGACGTAGAGCCGCAGTTGGCCGTCGGCGGCGTCGTAGACGCCGACGAGGTGGACCCAGGTGTTCAGGGCGGCCGGGCCGGTGGATAGTGCGCTGATGCCGTTGGCGGTGATGCTGTTCTCCGCGCGACGGGTGAAGGCCCAGTGGTTGTCGGACGAGGAGTATTCCAGGGAGAAGCCGCTGTTTCCGGTGCTGTCCTGGCTCACGGCGGTGGCGAGGACAGCGTACCTGGTCAGGTAGACCCAGGCGGCCACGCTGAAGCTGGCGCCCGGGCCGGTGTTCAGCACGGGCCCGGCTGTGATGATCTGGCTGTTGACACCGTTGAAGTCGCCCCAGCCACCGCGCCCGGCACCCCATAGAACGTAGAAGGCCGTGCCCGGGTTGGCACCAGTGGCATCGCTTGCCACCGTGCCGTGGGTGCTGGCCAGCCGCCAGCTGCCGACCGGTACAGGGCCGGCCGGCTTCGCGGCCGGGGACGGGGAGGCGCCACCGGACAGCGCGAACGCCGTGGCGCCGGCCGCTATCGCGAGCAGCCCCGTCGCCAGCAGCGCGACGCGGCCCCGCGGCCGGCGCCTCGGGGCGGCTGGCCTGGCGTGCGCGGGGGCGACCGGGACAGGCGGCGGCTCATAGGAGTGTTTCGCGGTCTCGGTCGGCTCCCCGCGGGCCGCCGGCTCGCTCATCGCGAACGTCGCCACGTCAGGTGGCAGCGGCGCAGCGGCCGGCAGGCCGCGCAGCACGGGCAGGCAGTCATACAGCCACCGGGCGGCCGTCGCGGCGTCCGGACGCTGCGACGGGTCCTTCGCCAGGCACGCGGCGATTATCCGCCACAGTGGCTCCGGTATCGCGGGCGGGCGCAGCGGCTCGGCATCGACGTGCCGCCACATGACGACGGCCGCCGGGCCGCCCGCGAACGGCGGCCGGCCTGCCAGCAGCTCGAACAGGCTGGTCCCAGCGGCGTACACGTCGGCCGCCGGGCCGCCCCGCTGGCCGGTGACCACCTCCGGCGCGAAATACGCGGGGGTGCCGACGATAGCGTCGCCGGTGGTCAGCGACACCGCGCCATCAGCCCAGGCGATGCCGAAGTCGGTCAGCCGCGCGACCGGCACCGGCCGACTCGTGTCGAGCAGGATGTTGCTCGGCTTGAGGTCGCGGTGGATGACGCCCGCCGCATGCACCACCGCGAGCGCGTCGCAGACCTGCGCGATCAGCGTCGCGGCCAGCGCGGGTTCCAAGGGGCCCCGCGCACTGAGGTAGCGGTGCAGGTCCGCGCCCTTGACAAGCTCCATGATGAGGGCGAGCCGGTCGCCCTCCATGATCATGTCGCGCACCGACACCAGGTTCGGGTGGCACAGCCCGACCAGGACGGTGCGCTCGCGCACGAAGCGGGTCAGCACTGCTGGATCGGACGCGAGCCGCTCGTGCAGCAGCTTGACCGCGACGGGCAGCCCGGTGGCCCGGTCCCGGCCCCACCAGACCGTACCCATGCCGCCGGAGCTGATCCGGTCTTCGAGCACGTAACGACTACCCAGCGCCTGTTGTCCGGCCACGCACGCGGACGTTACCGGAGATGGCGGGCGACACTCCCGGGCAGGACGGAAACGTCAGCGGTTGGTTCGATTTGCCTTCCGCCGTTGTCTTCTCCATGCGGCAGGCTCCTTCGAGCTGGAGCCAGGTGCCTAACCTGTGTGTGGTTATAACTTCCAGAGCGGCTTCTGGTCGCAGTTGCACATATGACTGGGTCGCGAACCTGCTCGCCGGGTGATCACAGGCCCCGACAAGGACATTGACGCACATCCGGCCGCGCATTACCTTGAACATATGTTCAGAACGCATGTTCAGATCTCGGATACGCGATTCGACGTGGCTGTGGTCGGCGGCGGCATGGCGGGCCTGGCGACCGCGCTGCGGGTGCAGGCCCGCGGGTTGTCCACGGTGGTCCTCGAGGCGCACGGTCATGTCGGCGGGTGCGCTGGGTACTACCGCAAGCAGGGCTTCTCCTTCGATGTCGGAGCGACGACTCTGGTGGACTTCGCGCCCGGCGGCGTCGGCGCGGAATTCCTGGACAGCGCCGGGATCCTGTCCGTGGACGTACGGGAACTGCCGGGATACCTGGCCCATCTGCCCGACCGCGAGGTCGTGCTGCATCGCGATCAGGCGGCCTGGCACGCCGAGCGGTTGCGCTTGCTCGGCGACACGGAGCGGCACCGCCACTTCTGGGCGCTGCTCGACAGGCTGGCGGAGAGCTTCTGGCGGGCTAGCCAGTCAGGCGTGCGGCTGCCAGTGCGTTCTCCCGCCGACGCGTTGCATGATCTGCGGGCGATCGGGTTCGTCGGTGTTCCGCTCGTCCGCTATCTTGCCTGGACACTCGGTGACGCGCTGCGCAGGTACGGGCTTCGCGGGGACGCCCCTCTCGTCGGGTTGCTCAGCATGCTGGTCGAAGACACCGTGCATGCGAACGTCGATGACGCGCCCTTGATAAACGCGGCCCTAGGCGTCTCCATCCGGCGGGCGGGGCTCAGTCGGCATACCGGCGGGATGCGCGGATTCTGGCGCGTGCTCGTAGCGCGTTACCGGGAAATCGGCGGGCTCCTGCGGGCGGGCTGCGAGGTGTCGCGGGTCGATGGCGGGCCGGGCGAGTACCGGATCACGACCCGGCTCGGAGCCGTCGGCGCGCGCCGCGTCATCTGCGCCGTGCCGACGGCCACCACCACGCGTATCTGTGCCGGGCTGCCCGTCGCCCGCAGGCTCCGGTCGTTCCTGGAGCGCGACGCGCATGCGCTGGGCGGCGCGTGCGTGGTCTTCCTCGGTGTGCCGGAGGCCGAGGTGGCCGGCCAGGAGCTCACTCACCACCAGTTGCTCCGTGCCTACGACCGGCCGCTTGGTGACGGAAACAATATGTTCGTCTCCGTTTCGGATTCCGGCGACACCGCGAGCGCACCGGCCGGGCACCGGGCGGTGATGATCTCGACGCATACGGACCTGGCCGACTGGGCCGGGCTCGACGGGACCGAGTATGAGGTGCGCAAGAAGGAGATCGGCGAAGTGCTCATCGGTCATGCGCGGCGCGCCTACCCGAATCTAGGCGACCGGGCTGTGTTCGCGCAGACCGGCACGCCGCGCAGTTACGAACGGTTCGGGTTCCGCCCAGGCGGCGCGGTGGGTGGTCCGCGCCAGCACCTGCGCAACACCAACCAGCATGCGGTCCCGCACGACCTGGGCGGGCCGGGCCTGTGGCTGGTCGGCGACTCGACCTGGCCGGGACTAGGAACCGTCGCGTGCGTGCTGGGCAGCCGGATCGTGGCCGACGGGATCCGGCGTGAGCGGGTGCCAGGCCGGTGACCGCGCCCACTCTGGCCGACCTCGGCACCGACCTGCTCGCCACCTCGCGCGCGCGGCGCCTCCTCGCGCTCAGCCGCCCGTACGCCGGCCTGGCACTATTCGCCGTGGCCGCGTGGCAGCGCTGGTGGTGGGCCAGCCCGCTGATCGTTTTCGGCGTGTTCGTCGCCGTCGTCACGGTCACCCATGATGTGGTGCACCGCACCATCGGCCTTTCGGCACGGGCGACCGACTGGTGGCTGTTCGCGCTGGGCCTGGTCCTGCTGGAAAGTGGTCACGCGTACCGGGCCACGCACGCGCAGCACCACCGGCTCTTCCCGCATCCTGATGATCCCGAGGGGTATCCGGCCGGGCTGTCCATGGCGGGAGCGGTCTGCTACGGGCCGGTCTTCCTGATCCGCCTGTGGCATTGGTCCTACCGTCGCGGCGCGGACCGCGGCTGGCTGCTCGCGGAGGCCGCGGCCCCGGCGGCGGCGCTCGCGGGCGGCGTGCTCGCGTGGCCGTACGCTCCCGGGGTACTAATCTACGCGGTGATGGCTATCGTCGGCAGTTGGGTGTATCCGCTTCTTACGGTTTATCTCCCGCACCACGATTACGGCGCGACGCCGCTAACGCAGACGCGCACGCTGCGCGGACGGATCATCCCGGCCGTGTTCCTTGAGCTCACCTATCACCTTGAACACCATCTCTACCCGCAGGTGCCTAGCCATCACCTTCCGGAGCTAGCCCGTCGGCTCGACCCCTACTTCAGCGCCAACGGCGTACGGCCGGTACGCGTTGTCTGACACGCGCGCGCGTGTCCTCGACGCCACGCTTGCCTCCCTCGTGAGCAATGGCTTCAGCGGGACTACGGCGCGGGCGATCGCCCAGGCCGGCGGCTTCGCGCCTGGCGTCATCTACTACCACTTCGCCGACCTGGACGACCTGCTAGTGGCAGCGCTGGCGCACACCTCCGAATCGCGCGTCCGCCGCTACCGCTCCGAGCTGTCAGGAGTCGACAAAGCCGCCACCGCCGTCGAAATACTCCGCCGACTCTACGAGGAGGACAGCGCCGTCGGGCACATCGCCGCCATCCAGGAGTTCTACGCGGGGGCACGGCCAGGCTCCCGGCTAGCCGAGCAACTGGCAGTGGAGACCCGGCGCTGGGAGGAACTGGGCGAGGAACTCCTCACGGGTCTGCTGCGGGGCAGACCGCTAGCTTCCCTGGTGCGCGTCAAGATAGCGGCCTCCGCCGCCGTGGCCTTTTACATCGGGATGGAAACCCTTACCCACCTCGACGGCGACCGGGCGCGCCCGGCCCAGCTTTTCGACCAAGCCGCCCGCGTCGCCGCCGTCTTCGACAAGATCCCCCGCATGCCCGTGAGCTAGCCGGGTTTGGCGGGCCTAGTAACCTGTTCGCCGCCGTTGCCCGGTACCAGCCATCCGATGGTGGCGCTATTGAGGCACAAGACTGCGCCGACGCCTGCTGGCACCACGACTGCGACAGCGGCTGCACACCGACCAGGTGGTCCTGTTCTGCCACCGGACCACACCTGACCGCCACGGCAGACATTCGAGCAGGCCAGATAGGGCTTCGTCCCTGGCCGCGATATCGGACAGGCCGGGGCTAGCCGATAAGAACCATCGTTGCGGGCCCTGCGCGGCTGGAGTAGGCCGAGGTCGCGCAGTTGGCTGAGCTGGCGGCGCCCGTCTGATGAACCCAGGCCCAACCTGCGCAGCAACGCGATGTCGACATCCTAGCCAGCGCTGGCTAGGGCGAGGACAGAGATCTGTGCCTCCGAAAGATCTTGGCCGCGGCTGAGCCGTCTCGCCCAGGCGCGGGCTCGGCCTGGGTGAAGTCCGGCATGTCACTCCTCGAGGTGGTGCCCGGGGACGGAGGTGGTACCCGGGGTTTGCTAGCTGCGGCTGGTGACCCAGGCTGCGATCAGGTCCGCGGCCTGCGCCCGCGCGCCCGCGGGCTCGGTCAGGTAGTGATCGGCCTTGACGAACTCCAGGGTCTTGTCCGCCGCGGCGATCGCG
>JBKQQQ010001152.1:0-5692 GCA_052144275.1 Streptosporangiaceae bacterium | reverse complement strand
GGGTCCGTGTCGATGCTCAGATAACGCATGAATCCAGTGTCCGCCCCGCCCCTGCGGGCGGCGACGCCCGGGGGTGGCCGGGTCCGGCTCGGCCCACGCCTCTACCATCTGAGCTGGGCGATCTGGTCGTAGTCGGCCGAGGAGTATCCGACGAGCCCCTCCGACAGGGCGAAGATCCACTCCGCTATGCCCAGCGACAACGCCAGACGACTGCAGCGGGCGCAGAAGTGCGGCTCGTCCAGCCGGACCGAGTCATCCGCCTCGAGCCGCACGTAGATCAGCTTTGATCCCTGCAGCTTCCGCCAGCCGTCACCCTCACGGGCCAGCGTGATCGCCCGCTGCTCCGCGTGGGTCCGGCAACGGTCATGGTGGGCAGACTCGCCGAACTTGCAGTAGCAGTGATCTTCCCCGGGGAACGGCACGCCGTTGGTTCCCCAGGCCAGGAGGCTGCCGTCCTTCACCAGGACCGCCGCATACCGGGTCTGCGCATGGGAATCCCTGGCCAGTTCGGCCGCTCGCGCCACCATCTGTTCCGCCACATGGCTGTCGTGGCGTTTCAGCGGCCGCCAAACGGGCCCTTGCCCTGGTTGCATGCCCACCTCCTCTTCGCAGCGAAGGCTATTCTCCTCCGAAGGCCAGGGTCCGGGCGGGGTGCCTTGCTGATGTCGCGGAACGTTCGGTCATGCGTCTGTCGGCGTGATGGTCCGGCGTGGCGGTCAGTAGCTGGCGGGGGTGTTGTGGATGACGATCAGGCGGACGATCTTGCCGTCGCGGACGGTGAAGTAGTTGGTCAGGATGATCTCATCCGGCAGGTTCGTCTTGTCGTAGGTGCCGTCGTAGCGGCCGCGGACGATGGTGTCGCCGTAGTGGTCGGTGACCTCGGTGACCTCGATGGTCACGTGGTCGCCGACCATTTCCCTCGCGACCCAGCGGCGGATGGCCTCGGTGCCCCAGAACTCCCGGTGAGCGTCGTTGACCAGGGCGTCGTCGGCGAAGGTGGCCACGATGGCGTCTTCGTCGAAGGCGTTGACGGCGGCGATGTGCTCGGCCACCACGGTCTCGAGGCCCGAGAGGGAAGTGCCGGAGAGGGAGGTGCGGGAGGCGGCGGTGCCGGTCATGATGTGCTCCTTCGGGTACGTGCTTGCCGATGACTCCAGCCTCGGCGCTCCCTCCGCCGGAGGGTCAACAGCGTGTTGAGGAATTGACTGTCCGGTAAGGGGAGGGTTCAGAATGGGCTGGTGGCAGCAGGGCTCACAGTCGGCGACTTTTCTCGCATCACCCACCTCAGCGTCAAGACGCTGCGGCACTACCACGAGGTCGGGCTGCTCGAGCCCGCCACGGTGAACCCCAGCACGGGCTACCGCTACTACTCCGGCCAGCAGGTCCCGACCGCGCAGGTCATCCGCCGCCTGCGGGATCTCGAGATGCCGGTCAGCGAGGTCAAGGCGGTGCTCGAGGCGCCCGACGCCCTGGCCCGCAACGCCCTCATCGCCGCGCACCTCGGCCGGCTGGAAGCCGAGCTGGCGCAGACCAGGGCCGCGGTCGACTCGCTGCGCAACCTGCTGCAGCCGCCGGTGGACGTGCCCGCGATCGAGCACCGGAGCGTCCCGGCCACCCAGGCGGCCGGCGTAGCGGCGGTCGTCGACCGCGCGGACATCCTGCCCTGGTGGCAGGGTGCCCTGGCCGAACTGCACGCCACCGTCCGCGCTCAGGGCCTGCACGCCACCGGTCCGAGTGGCGGGGTGTACGCGAGCGAGCTGTTCCAGCACGACCGGGGCGAGGCCACCGTGTTCGTCCCGGTAGAAGGCAGCGTGCGCACCATCGGGCGGGTCATGCCGGTCGCGATCCCGGCGGCCGAGCTAGCCGTCATCACCCATCGGGGCTCGCTCGACGACGCCGATCTCAGCTACGCCACGCTCGGTTCCTACGCCACCAGACATGAGATCAGCGTGGACGGGCCGCTGCGCGAGTACTACCTGCGCGGCGCCAGCGACACACCGGACGAGGCGGAATGGAGGACCGAAATTGGCTGGCCCATCTTCCGCGCCGACGGCAGTGCCAGGACAACCAGTGCCAGGACAACCAGCGCCAGGACAACCAGTGCCCGGGCGGCCAGCGCCGGGGCGGCCAGCGCCGGGGCGGCCAGCGCCGGGGCAACCGGCGCCTGAGGTTCCGGCGCGGCAGGCGGCCAGGCGGTTCGCCGAGGTCGTCTGCCCGCCCGAGGTCCGCGCGGACCAGCGGGCGGACCGGGTCCTGCGCGAGTTCGCGCTGATGCTCGGCTCGCTGCCGCCCGCGGCCAGGAAGGCGCTGGCCGCCGCGCTGGTCCTCCTCGACCAGGGAGCCCGGCTGTATCCGCCGTCCCGGGGCAGGCGGTTCGCCCGGCTGGACGACCGGGTGGCCGGCGCCTACGTCCGCGCGCTGCTGGCGCGGCACGACGTCGCGGCCGAGATGATCCGGCGGCTCAAGAGCGTGGTCACCATGTGCTACTACGAGCTGCCCGAGGTACAGCGGGAGATCGGCTACGACCCGGCCCCCTACATCGCGGCCGTCTCCCGGCGCCGCCTGGAGTCCTACGGCCCGCAGATCCGCGCGGCCGAAGCAGGCTCGGGGGACTCCGGGGGCTCCGGGGCCTCCGGGGCCTCCGGGGACTCTGGGCGCTCTGGGGACTCTGGGGACTCTGGGACGGGCCAGCCGTGACCGTTCCGAGCGGGCTGACCAGGCAGGACGAGGTCACAGGCGACCTGTCCCTCGAGTGCGGGGCGGTGATCGTCGGGTCGGGGGCGGGCGGGGCGACCGTGGCCGCGGAGCTGGCCGAGGCCGGGGTGGACGTGATCGTGCTCGAGGAGGGCGGTTACCACCCGACCGAGTCCTTCACCGCCGCGACCGGACGGGCGCTGCGCACGCTGTACCGGGACGGCGGGGGCGGGATGGCGATCGGGCACCCGTCCGTGCTGTACGCCGAGGGCCGCTGCGTCGGCGGGTCCACGGTGGTCAACGGGGGCATGTCGTGGCGGACGCCGGCCCGCGTGCTCCGGCGGTGGGCCGAGCAGGAAGGCCTGCGGGCCACCACCGAGAAGGACCTCGACCCCTACTTCACGGCGATCGAGTCCCGGCTCTCCGTCGGTCCGCAGGATCCCGAGACGATCGGACGGGATTCGGAACTTTTCCGGCGCGGCGCCGAGGCCAAGGGCTGGGCGGTGGTCCCGAACCGCAGGAACCAGCTGCACTGCGCGGGCACCAACAACTGCAGCAGCGGCTGCCCGACCGGCGCGAAACAGTCGATGCTGGTCACCAGCGTGCCCCGGGCGCTGGCGCTCGGGGCTCGGCTGCTCGCCGACTGCCGGGTGGACCGGATCACCCGGTCCGGGCCCACGGTGACGGGCGTGACCGGCCATTTCGTCCGCCCGGGCGGCCGCAGGGGCCCGAGCCTGACCATACGGGCCCGGGTGGTGATCGTGGCCGGCGGCGCGATCCAGACGCCGGCCCTGCTCATGCGGTCGGGCCTGCGGTCGGCCTCGGGGCAGCTCGGCCGCAACCTGTCGGTGCACCCGAACGCGGTGGTGACCGCGTTCTTCGACCAGGACGTCACCGGCTGGCAGGGCGTTCACCAGGCCTTCCAGGTGCGCGAATTCCTGACAGAAGGGCTGCTGCTGACCGCGACCAACCTCACTCCCCCGATGCTGGCCGGGATCTTGCCGGCCTACGGCCGCGAGCTCGGTGAGCTGATGGCGGACTATAACCACATCGTCACCGCAGGTCCGCTGGTCTCCGACACCGGGACAGGCAGGATCAGGAACGTCCCCGGCCTCGGACCGCTGGTCTTCTACCAGCTCACCGAGCGCGACGCTGCCCGCGTGCAGCGCGGGGTGGAGCTGACCGCCGAAGCGCTGTTCGCGGCCGGCGCCCGGCGCGTGCTGCTCCCCTTCGACGGCGCCCCGGAGGTCCGCGGCCTGGACGAGCTGCACCGGCTGCTGGCCCGCCCGGTACCCAAACGATCCTTCCAGCTGTTCTCGATCCACCTGATGGGGACCGCGCGGATGAGCGAGGATCCCAGGCGCGGCGTGGTGGGCAGCTTCGGGGAGTTCCACGGCGTGCCGGGCCTGTTCGTGACCGACGCCAGCGTCTTCCCGGGCCCGATCGGCATCAACCCGATGGAGACGGTCATCGCGCTGGCCATGCGCAACGCGCGGCAGCTGATCGAGCGCCGCGGCCGCTGGGCTATCTAGCCGCGGACGCGCGGCCGGCGTCAGCGCCAGACGGCGACCGGAGTGCCGGGCGCGTAGAAGTAGCCCGCGGCGCTCTTGTTCGCGTTGGGGTCCTTGGACAAGGTGGAGTAGTCGATGGAGAACTGGTACTCCTTGCCGGTCGGGACGCGGTGAAAGGCGGGGTTCGGCGGCTGGACGATGCCGGGGTCGGTGAACGACCCGTCCTGGAAGTAGAACTGCTTGGGGTTGATCACGAACCCGTCCGCCCCGCCCACGATGACCCAGGCGACGATCCCGCCGCCGGTCTGGTCGCCCTGGGTGTTGATCTCGGCGATGCGGGACCCTTCCGGCGTGGTGTACCAGGACAGCTGGTTCGGGTCGATGCTGTCGGTGCCCTTGAGCACGGCCTCCGGCGGGGTGATCCCCTTCACCGCGTCGAGCCGGGCGTTGCTCTCGTCGAGCAGGCAGGCCGCGGAGCTGATCCCGTCGATGGTCCCGCCGGTATTGAAGGCGGCGGCGCACACCGGGCCGCGTGCGGCCAGCCACGCACTGTCCTGGGCCAGGATCGTGGCGCGGTCGGCCGGCGACGCGCTGGCGTACCTGGCCGACTGCGCGACGTCGATCTGGACGTCGGCGTTCTCGGTCTGGGTCTCGTAGCACTGCTCGATGGCGATCGTCGTGCTCTGGTTGCAGCTGGCCGGGGCGGTCTCGTACCTGGCCGGGTGGCCGGGGTCGAACGGCTCGACGATGTTGACGAACGAAGCGGCCACCGCGGACGCGGAGGCCGTGCCGCCCGTCCCGGTGGCGCCCGGGCTGGCCGAGGTGGCCGCGCTGGTGGCCGACCCGGAGGAACTGCACGCGGCCAGCAGGGCAGCCAGGGCGGTGAGCGCCGCGGCCCGCGCCAGCACGGCGCCATTCGCTGGCGTTCCGCGATGCCGCCCGTGCCTGGACAGCTTCACCAGTCCCATAAAGGTCCGCCTTTCCCGCCACTCACGTTATCCGCAGTGATCGTAGCGGTGCCCGAGGACGGCCAGCCACTGGGTCACCACGGTGTCGATGAACTCGCCGGTGACGGGCTAGCGGGCACGGGGGATGAGGAGGGCGTCGGCGGCGATTGCGCCGGCGGGACCGCAGATCAGGGGGTTGATGTCGAGCGCTTCCAGGGCGTCGCCTAGGTCACAGGCCAGGCGGGACAGCCCGGTGATCGCGTCGGCGATCGCCTCCATGTCGGCCGGGGGCTGGCCGCGGGTTCCGGCCAGGACCGGGGCCAGCCGGAGCCGGCGCAGGGCCGCCACCGCGGCCGAACGGGTGACCGGGGCGAGCAGCACGGCCCGTTCGGACAAAATCTCAATGAGAACGCCCCCCGCGCTGATGACCAGCAGCGGACCGAGCGCGGGGTCACGGACGATGCCCAGCGCCAGCTCGGTGCCGGGCGGGGCGGTCTCGCACACCAGGACGTGCGGGCCGAGACGGGCGGCCAGGTCGTC
>JBKQQQ010001151.1:0-3746 GCA_052144275.1 Streptosporangiaceae bacterium | reverse complement strand
TGATCGGCGGCATATTCGGCGGTTTCGTCGCGGCGCTGCTGGCCATCCCGACGGCCGGGGCGCTGCAGGTGCTGGTCAAGGAGGCCTGGCAGGCCACCGCCCCGGACCAGCCCCAGGAATCCCCGGCCTGCGACTGAGCCAGCAGGCAAGTACGGCAACCCTGTCGCCCGGCACCGACCCCATCCGACCGTCCAGGCCGGCGACCTGAACTGACGACGTGTCGGCCCGCCCTGCTGGGATGAGCTGGTGCGCCCGGTGCTGTTCCGGCGGTCGGCCACCGACCGGTGACTACAGTCACGGCGTAACGGCATCGCACGGTGCAGGACCTGCGCGCCAGCTGAACACAGCGTCATCGCGGCCTCCAAACGGGGCCCGGGCCGAGCTGCTCGCTGCCGGCGAGCGTGCCTGTAGGCGCGGCGTGGAGACCGAGCACTGCTCATCCCCAGAAGCGGGCCGCCTGAGTCGCCGGACCCCGGGCCGTTGAAGGCCGGGAGTAGGCCTGCCGCGAGCGCAGGCCCAGCACCGCCACAAGGATGTGCGTCAACCAGTTGCCACTTCCCCGTTGCCCGAGGATGGCCCGTATCTGCTGTCGTTTAGCATCTGGCTAGTCAACCTCACGGGCCCTCTGGCGGGGAAGCCGACGCAGGCTCTCGTGGCATAGGCCCGGGCTATGCGGTGGAGCCGGCCTCGCCCGGCGTGGCGCGCCGGGGGGCCGGCCGCCCGTAGCGGTGGCGGAACAGCAGGTAAGCCGGCGGCCCGGCCAGCAGGGGGAGCCAGTAGGAGGCGATCCGGTAGGCCAGGATGGCCAGGACGGCGTAGCCGGCGCGGACGCCGGCCAGGATCAGCAGGCCGCTCAGGCTTGCCTCCACGATGCCCAGCCCGCCCGGGGTGACCGGGAACAGCGCGACGATGCCAGCGGCGGCGTAGGCCAGCAGCACCAGGGAGGGCTGCGGGCTGGCTCCGGTGGCGCGCAAGGCGGCCAGCAGGCAGCCGTAGTCGAAGCCGAGGCGGCCGGCGGTCAGCACGGCCGCCTGCCGCCAGTTCCCGCCCAGCACCGCCCTGATCGTGTCGCGTTCGGCCAGCAGCCGCTTATCCAGGCCGGTCACCGGCGGCCGGTGCCCGCGGGTGATCCGGTTCCACAGGCTCTGCGCCGCGCGCCCGAGTGTCGCCAGCGGCCAGTCAGTGCGCAGCACGATCACGCCGAAGATGGCATACAGGACGAAGGCGGCGATCCCGAGCAGGGCGGTATGGACGAGCCCCCGGCTGACCGGCACCCCGGCCAGAATGGCGGGCAGCGCAAAGATGGGCAGCGCCAGCAGGCCGCCGACCTCGAGCAGCGAAAACGCGGTGAGGCCGCCGACGGCGGTGTCGGTATCGAACCCCGCAGTGGTGAGCATCCTGAACTGGACGGCGGCACCGGCCGCGTCGCCGCCGGGCAGGCTGTTGGTGACTGTGTTGCCGGTGAGCCCAGCGGTGACCACGGGGAACCAGTCCTTGGTGCGCAGCGCCAGCCGCTGCAGGGCGAAGTTGCAGGTGAAAGACACCAGCTCTGCAGCCAGGCAGACCGTGAACCAGGCCGGGTTCAGCGTCGACAGCCGCGGCCAGGCCCCCAGCACCGCGATGAGCTTGGGCAGCACCAGGTAGATGGCCGCACCGGCCACCGCGACGGCCAGGGCCCGCTTGACGACGGACTTCCAGGTCAGCGGGCGCGCCTGCGCGGCGTCGATCGCGGCGGCCTTCGCCGCGACCGAAACGGACTTCCCGGCGTTGACGGGCTCCCCGCCGGGGTGCTGACAATCCCTGCGAGCCGTCACGTCATACATCCTTCTCGGTAGCCGGGACTGGAAACCAACGGCGGCTTTCTCTGCGGCAGCTTCCGGCGTACATGACGACCGGCGTCCGATCCCCGAGTGCGGGCTTGGCGGTTCAGGACTACCGTTCTTGTACTGCGCTGGCGATGACCGTGGGCACCATCTTGCGGATAGCGCCGCCCAGGTGGCTCCCATACCGGCTTGCTGGCCACCTCGCCCGTTTGCCGGACGGGACCTTAGTCCCTACCTAGGGAGCGGGTGAAGACTAGCGTGGGACTTGCTCATCGGATAACCCGACCGGGGAGATGCCATGGCTGAGAAAAAACAGCTGGTGGTCTATGCCGCAGCGTACGAGACTGTCGAAGCCGCGCTGGCGGACCTGGACGCCATCGAGCAGCTGCACAAGGACGAGATGATCGGCGAGTACGACGCGGCCGTGATCGATAAGGAGGACGGCAAGCCCCACGTGGTCAAGCGGATGGACCGGCCGCACGTCCGCGTCATCCCGGAGTGGTTCGGGGGCGGGACCCTGCCCCGCAAGGAGCTCCACGAGGCCGCCGAGCAGCTCACCGCCAACCAGGCCGGGCTCATCGCGGTTGGCGAGCCGACCATCGAACAAGGGCTCGACAAGGCGCTTACCAAGGCCGCCAAAGTCGTGAAGCGCACGGTGGAGGCGACGACCGACGAAATCACCAGCGAACTTCAGGAAGCGCTTAAGAGCTGACAATGCCGCAGCCGCCGAAGGCGGCTGCGGTGCGGTGGCTCTGAAGTTGGCTTCTTCGAAAACGGATTCCCATCAGAGCCGCCGCGTCGATCTGGCGCTCGACCCCGCCGGTGAACGCGTCAAGCGCGCCGGTCACGTCGTGCCGGTCCACGCCCACGTCGAGCGCGAAGTGGTTGCACGTCCCGGCCGGGATGCACACGACCTGGCACGAGGAATAATCGGCAAGACATCCCGGGGTTGCCGTCGGCCGGGTCGACGGCGGCCATCCCGCGCTGGTCTGGAGGAGGCCGCGATGGAGGAGAACTTTGTCTGGATGACTACGCGCCGGATCAAGCCAGGTACGTTGGCTGACTTGGAGCGGCTCTGGCGGCCCGAGCGCCATCCCGACGGCATGCTGCACGCGTACGCATACTGGTCTGACGACGAGCAGGAGATCATCGCCGTGTCGTCGTGGGTCTCCCGGGAGGCATGTGATGCATGGCGAGCATCGTGGGAGGAAACACGCCGGCGTGCGGCGATGGCTCCGTACGTCCTGAGCGAGCAGGAGGGGTTCTACCGTGGCCGCGAGCTGATCGTGCCGGAGCAGCCGTGATCAGCCAGGCGGGGTTCGCCGCCATCGATGACCTAGTGCACGGCTTCGGCAGCGGCTACCTGCCGCCGGTCGTGCCCGCACCGGGCCAAAAAGCACGCGGCCACCGCGTCAATGGCAGCCTCCGGGCAGCCGCACGCGATCAGCACTCGATCGGCCACATCGACCCGGCGACCACTCACACAAACAGATTCGGCGGCTACGCGGAAGGACGGGTTGAACAGTCTTACGTTCCAGTCACTGTTCCTGGGATCTGTTACCGCAGTTCCTCCGGTCCTCCCACACGAAACCGGCCACAGCTCCAGGGATAATCACTGCTCCGATAGCTATGACCCAGGTCAAGATGCCGGAGATCGCCCCGGCTGTTCCGTACGTCTTGCTGTCAGAGACGATGATTCTTTTTACGGCACTTTTGATCGGTGCTTGATCTGCAGTGCAAAGCGCTGGCTGGTCACTGCCCGGCCTTTCTGCTCAGGTCGCTCAGGACTTCTGCGATTGACGGGGCCGCGCCGTGGCGGCGCATTGTCACATCGCCGACAAGGCCGGTCCAGCCGGTCTGGTGGAAGGCGCCGAGCGCGGCGCCGTTGTCGCCGTGGAAATACTCGCCGAAGATCAGGTTGTC
>JBKQQQ010001150.1:0-7916 GCA_052144275.1 Streptosporangiaceae bacterium | reverse complement strand
CCTGCGGACACTGCTTCCTCCATGGCTACCTCCAGGTGGCGCATCGCTGACCTCCGCAGGCAACCCAGACGGCCGAACGGGCTCCCGCAGCCTTAGCCTGATGCGGCAGTGACCGCGGTAGGCAGGGCCGAAAGTCGCGTTCCGCGCACCGAAGGGCCCTGTTAGGAGGCGGTACGGAGCGAGGCATCCACCACGCCGCTGAGCATCCTGGGGATGTCCGCCCTCGCCCTGATCGCCGTCCGGCGGGGCGATCTGCCGCGAGCCAGGGATCTGGCCCACACGGCACGCTGCCTCGCGACCCGCTGCGAGCTTGATGACGCGCCGCCGAGTTCCCTCGCTTACACGGCCACCGGTGCCGTCTATGCCGCGCAGGGACGGCATGAGGAGGCCCTGGCCGAGTTCAAGCATGCCGTTCCGTCGCACGGGCCGACGCCCGGAATGAGTCCATGGGCCGCGCTGGAAGGCATGCTCGCGCTGGCCCAGGTGCTGCTCGACCTGGGCGACGGCATCCGTGCCGCAGAGATCATCGATGACGCGGCGGATGTGCTGATTCTGTACCCGGATGACGTGAACGCTCTGACGACCCGGCTGGACCGGCTCAGGCGTCGTCTTGCGCCGCCGCGCGTAGATCTCGTGGATCCGCTCACCGATCGCGAGGTGGCGGTGCTGCGCCTGCTCCCGAGCACCCTGTCGCTGCGCGAGATCGGGGCGGAGCTGGGCGTGTCACCGAACACGGTCAAGACCCATGCCCAGGCGATCTACCGGAAGCTCGACGTGTCTAACAGGCACGATGCCGTCGAGCGTGGGCGCGATACCGGTTTCCTGTGAGATTCACCCCGGAGGGGTGAGCCCCGCGCGGGGCGCCGGGGCGAACGTGAGCTTACGCACTATCAAGCGCTGACCGAGCGACCCGATCAAGCGGCCGCCGTGCGCCGGAGCCGCCAGGAGGTGTCCGTATTGCCTGACACCCGCAGTGACCCAGAGCCTGCGGCCGGCGCCGAGCCCAGCCCGGAGGAGAAAGCTGAGCTGGAACGTCTCCGCGCGGAGGAAGCGGACGAGAAAGCTGAGCTGGAACGTCTCCGCGCCGAGGTAACGGCGCTGCGCAGCCAGGAGCCTGCCAAGGCTCATCGGCGGCGCATCAGCTGGCGAACCCCCGTTTCCCTTGTGCTCATCATTCTGGGCTGCATACTGGCTCCGGTCTCAGTTCTCGGTGTCTGGGCTGGCAACGAGGTTTCCAATACCGGCCGGTGGGTGGCGACAGTGGAGCCGCTGGTCCACGACCCGGCCATGCAGAACTACCTGACCGACCAGATCACCACTCAGATAACCAGCAGGATCAACATAACCGGAACCGTCAATCAGGCCGCCGCCCAGCTCAACAGCAGGGGGCTGCCCAAGATCAGCTCGCTGCTCAACCAGTTCGCCCCGCAGATCGCCAGCTCGGTCACCGGCTTCATCCACAGCACCGTGCACTCGGTTGTATCCAGCCAGGCCTTCGCCACCGCCTGGGTGCAGGTCAATACCGTGGCGCACCAGGCGCTGGTCAAGGTGCTCTCCGGGCAGGGCGGCGGTGCCATCAGCACGAGCAACGGCCAGATCGTTCTCAACCTCGGTCCCCTGATCGCCGTGGCCAAGCAGGACCTGGTGGCGCACGGGTTCAAGCTGGCGAGCAGCATCCCGCCGGTCACCCCGACCCTGGCGCTGTTCCAAGCCAAGGACCTCGGGAAGGCTCAGGGGTTCTACCGGCTGATCAAGGCCGGCAAGATCGTGCTGCCCATACTGGTGCTGCTCATCCTCGCCGCCGGGGTGTACGTCGCGCGGGGGCGCCGGCGGGCCCTGGTCGGAGCCGGGCTCGGCCTGGTCGCGTCCATGCTGGTCCTCGCTATCGGCCTGGAGATCGCCCGTAGTATCTACCTCAGCAGCGTCCCCAGCAGCACGTTGCCCAGCGATGCCGCGGCCTCCGTGTTCGACGCGTTTGTTCACTTCATCAAGGTGGGGCTCCGTGTCGTGCTGGTGGTCGGGCTGGTCGTCGCCATCGGGGCGTTCTTCACCGGACCCTCTCACACGGCAGTCCAGACCCGTTCGGGACTGACGTCGGGGATCGACTGGATCCGGCACTACGGCGAGCGCAGGGGGGTGTCCACCGGCCCGTTCGGCCAGTGGACGTACTTGCACCGTCGGAGCCTGCGTGTCGGGGCGGTGGCCCTCGCCGCCCTGATATTCGTCTTCTGGGGTGAGCCCACCGCGCTAGTCGTCATCGTGATCGTCGTCGTGTTGCTCGTCGTCCTGGGCCTGATCGAGCTGATCGGCAGGCCGCCCGTGACACCCGAGGTGGCGGCTCACGCTGAGGGGAGCTGAGCCCGGCCGGATGCCGCGTCTCGTCGACCGCGGACAGGCCTAAGCTGGTGTTGGATTCCATCCAGCACCAGGCCTCACCCGTGGCGGATGGTGCGTCCCGCGCTGCGCGCCGTCATGCTGGTGGCGTGCCCCCGATCAACCCGCTGCGCTCGGCAGCGAAACGTATGAGCGACCAGATGGAATCGGCTGCCCAGGGTATCGCCGAGCGTGTTATCGATCTCGTGGTTCAGGCGCTGGATGTCAATGCGCTGCTGCTGCGGATAGACGTGAACGCCGTGATCGATCAGGTCGATGTCAACGAGCTCATGGATCACGTGGATGTCAACGAGCTGCTGAATCACGTCGACGTCAACGAGCTCCTGAACCATATGGACGTCAACCAAATCCTGGATCATGTGGACGTCAACCGGCTCCTGACGCACGTGGACGTCAATCAGCTCCTGGATCGTGTGGATGTCAATCAGCTGCTGAACCGGGTGGACGTGCCGTTGCTGCTCACGCGAGTGGACGTCGACAGCCTGGCCGGGCGGCTGGACATCGACGAAGTCCTCAGGCGGGTCGACATCACCGCCCTGCTTGACCGGATCGACATGAACGATCTCGTCGGGCGTGTCGACGTGGACGCGCTGGTCGAGCAGACGGATCTGGGTGCGGTCATCGCCGGGGCGTCCGGTGGACTCGCGACCGATGCTCTTGACGAGGTACGCAGCCAGGCCGTCGGACTGGACCAGTTCATCGACCGCTGGGTGGCGCGGCTGCTCCGGCGCAAGAAGTTCGGGCCGCTAGCGCCGTCGGCCTTGCTGGATGCCGAGGCAAGACCTTGATCGCCCGCCCGCAGGTCACCGCCTTGGTCAGCTTGCAGCGGCACTACGCGGGATCGGTGACCCGGTTTACGGCTTATGCCATCGACTTCATCGTTAGCTCTGGCCTGTTCGCGATCGCCCTCGCGGCCATCTCCTACGCGGCCGAGGTAATTACCGGCCACTCAATCGCCTGGAACAAGCATGACCTCATCACCGGCATCGCGTACGCCTGCTGGTATCTGCTGTACTTCGGGTACTCCTGGGCGACCAGCGGCCGGACCCCCGGGATGGCAGTGCTCGGGCTTCGCGTGATCCGGGCCGATGGCGCGGAGATTGATCCGTGGCGCGGCATAGTGCGCGCACTCGCGTTCCCGCTCAGCTTCCTCTTCTTCGGCCTCGGGTTCCTGGGCATCCTCGTGCAGCGCGAGCACCGGGCATTGCACGACTTCATAGCGGGCACGGTGGTTATCTACGCCTGGGACGCACGGGCGGCTCGGCTCCGGTTCCTCGCCCGCGAGCCCTTGCCGTCGGCCAGTCCTGACGGGATCGCTGGACGTTAGGTCGCGACCATCCCTGGCGGGTGAAGCGGCGCAACGGCAGCGATGCGACCGTGGCAGCGAAGCGACAAGCCCCACCTGGGCGCACGCTTTTTGATCGAGAGGAGCCGATCATGACCGTACCTGCCAAGGCCGACATCGATAACGCTACCCGGGACGCGCTGGCCGGCCTGACCGTGGGCGACCTGGAGGTCTTGGAGGACCTGCTGGAAATCCGGGAAGCCGAGCAGCGGAAGACAGGGCTGGACGCCCGGAGCTTCGCCCTGGTCAAGATCGCCGCCCTGGTCGCCCTCGATGCGCCTCCGGCCTCGTATCTCTGGCAGGTAGCCAACGCGCTCGACGCTGGTGCTACGCCGGAAGACCTGCTCGGCGTGCTCCGGGCGGTCGCCCCGCAAGTCGGCGGGCCCAGGGTGGTGGCCGCCGCGCCGGAGATCATGGTCGCGCTGGGGCTGGAACTGCCGGACGGCCAGTAACCGGCCGAGATCGTCTAACCGGCCGAGATCGTCGCCCCCTGCCGCAGGCACATGCTCCGCCTGCGGCAGGGGGCGACTGCTCAGTTCCGGGGATATTGCTCAGTTCTGGGGATAATGCGCGAGCCGGAGGTCGCGGAGCGACACCTCGAATGCCGCCAGCCGGCTGCGGACCATCTCCTCGCCCGGGCCGCCGACCGCCCCCCCGCTCGCACGCTCGCTCTCCATCGCAGAGCGGACAGTCTGCAGCGCACCGAGCACGTCCGCCACCCTGGCGCGGGCGTCATCATCCGGGGCTTCCTCGCGCAGCGCGTACAGGGTCCGGGCGAGGTCATCCGAGCGGCGCTGGATGTCATACCACTGAGCGTCGGCGGCCTGGTTACCGGCGAGGCCGTGCGTGGCGGCGATCTTCATCGCGTCAAGCAGCGCCGAACCCTCCGCGTAGACGTCGATGACCTTGGTACGCCAGCTGGCTGCAGTCGCGGCGCGGCGCCGCACCGAGCGGACGATCAACGCGGTCGCACCGAGAAGGACGGCCAGGCCGATGACGATCCAGATCCAGATAGGCGGGGAACCGGACCCGCTCGGCGTCGCAGTGGCACTTGGCTGGGCCACCGGTGCGGGTGCGGCCGAGGTGGCGGGCGCCGACGAGGTTACTGACGGAACGCTTGTGGTCGGCGGGGATGTCGTGGTTACCTCGGCCGAGGAGCTGGCCGTGGCGGGCGGGGACGTCGTGCTTTCCCCGGGCGAGGAGCTGGCTGTCAGGCTGGAGATCGCGCTACTGACGCTACTCCCGACGCTACTCCCGCATGCCGTCGCCAGGCCGGCCGCGCAGAGCATCGTCACGGCAAGCAGCAGGCTTCTCATCAGCAGCCGCATACCTGGTCCTTTTCGTTAGCCGGGGACGCTCGACACCGGACGTCAGTGCCTTGCGTACAGCCTGGCCCGTTTTCCCTCCCGCCGCGTCACCCCGAACGGATGAGTATGGCTCGTGCCGATATCGCCGGTCAGAAGCTGCCAAGTGTCATGAACGCAACAAAGAGCAAGCCGAGGCCGCCCTGTCTCCCAATATGTAGACGTAGCTGGTCAGTGTCGTACCGAGCAGGGCGAAGCTGCCGGTCAGCCCGTTGCCACCCATCGTGCCGCCCCCACCCCCGGCGGGAAATCAGTGTGATGATCTCTCCGGGGCGCGTGCGAGCGGAAGCGCGCAGGCGCTTGCCCCCTCAGTTGCCCGATGCGACGGTGGCCTCGTGGGGGTATCCGATCGCGATCAGGTCAGCCATGATTCCCTTGTCTCCTTTTACGGCGAACCAGGCTCGGCTCGGCCGGGCCGAAGGTCCAGTCGAGCAGGACCCCGGGCGGCGCGCCCCACTCCCTGCGGGTGAAAGAACCTTGTCAGGCTGAATGAGAAGCCAAATAATGACACGTATCACATCATGAGAAACTACGTAATGGCACGTATCACCGGCGGCGGAAGGGGTTCCGTAGACTACCCGCTTCATACTCGCGTCAAGGTTGGTCCCGATGGATGCTGGCGTGCTTCTTGAGACTAAGCTTCATCCTCCCCGCATCCGGGAGGAGTGGGTGCAGCGGACGGAACTCGTCCAGTACCTGGCGGGCAGCACAGCCAAACTCGTCCTGGTAGACGCCCCGGCGGGGTTCGGCAAGAGCACCCTGGTGGCGCAGTGGCGCGCCTTCCCGGGCCAGAGCAGGAAATTCGCCTGGGTGTCAGTCGACCCCGGTGACAACGACGCCGCACGGCTGTGGTGGTACATCGTGGGTGCGCTGCAGCGGGCTTGCCCGGAGCTCCGCGTCGGGGACCTGCTGAGGCAACTGGGGAGGCAAGGGCCAGACCTGCGGAGATCGGTGCTGCCTACCCTGGTCAACGAGCTAGCCGAGCTCGCTTCTCCGGTGACCCTGGTGCTCGATGACTACCACATGATCAGCAATCGCGACTGCCACGACCAGCTGGAGTTCGTCCTGCTGCATCTTCCGCCGATGACCCAGATCGTCCTGGTCACCCGGGTAGACCCGCCGCTGCCGCTCGGGCGGTTGCGGGCGGTCGGCGATCTGCTCGAGATCCGGGTACCAGAGTTGCGCTTCGCGGCGGCGGAGGCGGCCGCGCTCGTGCGCGCGGTCTCCGCCGTGCAACTCGACGAAACCGACCTGGCTGACCTCGTCGAGCGGACCGAGGGGTGGCCGGCCGGGATATACCTCGCCGCGCTCTCTCTTCGCGGTCACCCCAGCCCGAGCTCCTTCATACAGCAGTTCACCGGTGATAACCGCTTCGTAGGTGATTTCCTGGCTCAGGAGGTGCTCAGCCGCCAGCCCAGCGAGATCCGGAATTTCCTGTGCCGGACCGCCATCATGGACCGGTTCACGCCATCGCTATGCGACGCGGTGGTCGGCTCAGCCAACGCGCGGGAGGTAATCGACGTCCTCGAGCGCGAGAACCTGTTTCTCGTCGCCCTGGACGACGAACGCCAGTGGTTCCGCTACCACCAGTTGTTCGGTCAGATGCTCCTGAGCCGGCTGGTGCAGACTGAGCCCGGCCTCGTGCCCACCTTGCACAGGCGCGCAAGCGAATGGCACCAGCGGTGGGGATCGGTGGAAGAAGCGATCGTTCATGCCCTGGCCGGGGATGACATCGCCGGAGCCATCGACGTCGTCGCGCGCAACTGGCCAAGCTGCATAGACACTGGCCGGATGCGCACGCTTCGGGCCTGGCTGGACTCGATCGGCGACGACCGCATCCGCAGTAGCCCCGTGGCGGCGCACTGCGCCGCGTGGTGCGCCGCGCTTTCCGGGGAGCAGGATTCCGTCCGGCGTTGGCTAGCGGTCGTCGAGGCGGGGGAACTTGACGGGCCGCTCCCCGACGGAATGCCGTCGCTTGCGTTCTCAGCCGCGCTCCTGCGGGGAGTGTTCGGGTTTGACGGTATCCGCGTGATGCGGGAATCCGCCGCGGCGGCGGCCGAGTCGGACACCGACCCGGCGTCGCCTTGGTACGTGCTGGCCAGGACCGCGCTGGGCGCGGCGCTGTACTTGTCCGGCGAATTTGACGCGGCTTTTGCCCAGTTGAGCGACGCGATGCAAGGGAATGCTTCGTTCGCCGTGGTGCGCCTGCTGGCCTGCTCCGTCATGGCGCTTGTGGCAGTCGAGCGGGGCAGGCTCGGTCAGGCGCGGGAGCTTGTGGCCGCGGCCCGCGCGATCGCGGGGGACGGCGATCTCAGCGATGCTCCGCGTACCGCCATCGCGTACACGGCCTCTGGCGCGGTCGACGCGATGCAAGGGCATCTTGTCCAGGCGCGCGGCTATCTCGAGCATGCCCTGCGCGCCGGGCGGCGCTGTTCCGGGATAAGCCCGTGGGTCGCGCTTGACACCATGCTCAGGCTCGCGCCGGTGCTGTCCGACCTTTCAGACCCGGCCGGAGCGGCCGGCCTGCTCAGCGAGGCCCGGGCGGTGCTGGCATCGCGGCCGGACGGCGCGAAGGCTCAGCTGATCCGGGCCGAACAGCTCGCGGCCCGGCTGGCCAGCCGTAAGTGCCCGCAGCCGCTCGCGGAGCCGCTTACCGATCGCGAGGAAGAGGTGCTGCGGCTGCTGCGAGGCACGCTGTCCCTCCGCGAGATCGGGCAGGAGCTGTTCCTGTCGGCGAACACGATCAAGACCCATGCCCGGGCGATTTACCGGAAGCTCGGCGTCTCCACGCGCCAGGAGGCTGTTGAGCGAGG
>JBKQQQ010001149.1:0-2777 GCA_052144275.1 Streptosporangiaceae bacterium | reverse complement strand
TGGCCAGCGCCCCGGCCACCTCCGCCAGCGCCCGCGTCTGCCAGTACGGGTTGGTGACGGAGCGGGCCACGGTGGCGGCCTCAGATGCCATCGCAGCGGCCCGCTCATGCTGGCCGGCCCTGGCCAGCGCCCCGGCCACCTCCGCCAGCGCCTGCGCCTGCTCATACGGGTCGGTGATGGAGCGGGCCACGGTCTCGGCCTGCTCGTGCTGGCCGGCCCTGGCCAGCGCCCCGGCCACCTCCGCCAGCGCCTGCGCCTGCGAGGACGGGTTGGTGATGGAGCGGGCCACGGTGGCGGCCTGGGATGCCATCGCAGCAGCCCGCTCGTGCTGGCCGGCCCTGGCCAGCGCCCCGGCCACCTCCGTCAGCGCCTGTGCCTGCCGGTCCGGGTCGGTGATGGAGGCGGCGAGGGCTTCGGCGCGGATGTGCTGGCCGAGCGTGGCCCACACGGTCGGCAGACTGGCGGGAATATTGGCGTTGCGGTCGGTGAGGTAATCGCGGTGGCGGGCCAGGCTGAGGGCGGCGGTAAGGTCAGGATCATCCTGGGCGGCGACCAGATCGAGGGTAAGAGTGACCTCGTTCAGCGCGGCGGCATCCCCGCCGGTGATGTCGAGCATCCGCTCGTGCCGGGCGGCGTCGGTGGCGCAGGCCGCCAGCCGGGCGGTGTCGTCGGCGGCGGTCAGCATCTGGAAGTAGCCTGACAGCAGGTATTCGGGGGTACCGACAGGCCACCCCCGGTCCCGGTACTGCTGCGCCCAGGCGTGCAGGCGGTCCTGGTAGCCGGCTAGCCGCCGATCGCCGAAGTATGTCCGGGCGGTGGCCTGGAGTTCCTCATGGCCCAGCAGGTACACCTCGGGGCCGTCCTCGGGTTGCCATGTGCTCACCCGCCGGGTGAAGGTGCGCCCGGACACCCCGTGCATGACGTCCTCGATCTCCCAGAGCGATTGGCCGGTCAGGGCGGCCAGGTCGGGGCCGCTGAGGCCGCCCCGGGCGGCGGTGAGCAGCCCGAGCAGATCCTGCTCGGCGGGCGTGCCGCGCAGCAGGCTGCGGAGTTCTTGCTGCGCCAGCGTCCTGATGTCCTGGGCGTAGGCGGAGGGGGCCAGCGGGCGGATGATGCCGGGCTCACGCAGCCGGTGCCAGCCGGGTACATCCTCGGGGATCGGCGGGTCCGGCCGTCCGGCCACCACGACCCGCATCCCGGCCGGCGGATCATGCGGCAGCAGCGCCGCAATGCTGTGCGCGTCCGGCCCGGTGGTGAGGCCGCGGTCCTCATCCAGCCCGTCCACCACCAAGATCAGCCGCTCACCTTGCGCGGCGCAAGCCTGGGCGGCCTGCTCCAGCATCCCGAGCAGGTGGGCGTCCCGGGTGCCAGCCGTCAGCGCCGGCAGGTCTTGTCCGAGCAGCTCGGCCAGTTGCTCTAGCACGACCTCGGTGAAAGCCTCCCGGGTGTCCTGGGCGCCCAGCCGGGCGGTGATGAAGAACGCCACCACCCGCACTCCGGCTGGCGGGTGCAGCACGAACGTCGACATCAATGCCGACTTCCCCGCCCACGCCGGCGCCTGCCACCACGCATACGGGCCACGGCCAGGCTGGATGCAGTAGGCCGCCAGCTCCCGCAACTCCGCCTCGCGGCCGACCAGCTGCGGCGGCGCGATCCGTTCCACCTGCTTGCGGTACGCCGACCGCACCGCCGCCCGCCCCAGCCAGACGTTGACGCTACCGATCGATGATCCTGCGGCCACCCCGCCATGGTCAGCATGCACCACCCGTGATCCCAGGGCGCCGCCGGGCGCCCCGGGCCAGGTCTCCCGGTCAGGCGGCAAGACGTGATCAGCGGTGCCGGGGACGGTCAGCCGCGGGACCGGCCCGGCTGCTGAGGGCCCGCCGACCCAGCCGGCCCGGCAGACGGATAGCCGATCTGGACGTCGCCCATTTGCCAGGCCGCCGCGCCGCCCGTCTTGGCGTGAATATCGACATCGCCCGCCACGGCCACCGCGCCCTGCCCGGCCGCTGCGGCCCGGCCGCCGCCGAGAGCGGCGAGCAGATCACGCAGCTCATCCGCGGCCCGTTCCTGCTCTTGGCCGTCCAGGCCCTCCAGCAGGAGCTCGAACATGGTCTGCCACGACGCCTCCTGCCCGGCCCGCACCCGCTCCACCTCACCCGGCCCTGCCGCCTCCAGCGCCGCCGCGGTCCGGTCCAGGCGCTCCAGCGCGACCTGCTCCCGCCCGGTATCCCCCCGGCCAAACCACTTCGCGACCCGGGCACGGAACCCGGCCCACGCATCCTTGCCCGCAGCCTGCACCACCGCCGTGCCCCCAGCCGCCGCCAACGCCGTCAACGCCTCCGCCAACACCCAGCCACCCCCTTAGACTTCGTCACAGGCGACCGTACCGTTCCAGCAGATTCCCGGCCAGCTCCCGCCGCATCATGGGCCAGGACGCACGCTCGTCATCAGCGCCTCGGTGCCGTCGGCCCCGGCCGTTGGCTGGACACGGAGATCACGACCGTGCTCATGGCCAGACATCGTGGCACCGTTCCTTACCGAGCACTTCTGGGCCGGGCCGAACACCCAAGACGTGCGCATGCGCCCGCGTTGGGCTGCGTTCTTGCGTCAGGCCTGGGGCAGGCGGCGCAGGAACTGTTCGACGCGTTTGCGGTAGGCGCCGGGGTCGGTGAAATACGACATGACGTGGTCGGCGCCGGGGACGATCCACAGGTCGGCGTGAGGCTGGGCGGCGTGGAGTTCGTGGGCCATGGCGGTGGGGTTGTAGGTGTCGG
>JBKQQQ010001148.1:0-9973 GCA_052144275.1 Streptosporangiaceae bacterium | reverse complement strand
CTGACCTCGCTGGCGGTAGCGGGCAGCCAGGTGCCAGGCATCGAGCTCGGCACGGCCGTCGTTCCCGCCTACCCGCGGCATCCGGCGGTGCTGGCGCAGCAGGCGCTGACCGCGGCGCTGGCGGCCGGCCCCGGCCGGCTGACACTCGGCATCGGGCTGTCGCACAAGATCGTCATCGAGGACATGTACGGGTACAGCTTCGACAGGCCCGCCCGGTACATGCGCGAATACCTGTCGGTCCTGCTGCCGCTGCTGGACGGCACTGCGGTCAGCGTCGATGGCAGCACGCTGAGCGCGCACATCGGCCTGTCCACGCCCAGGGCGGGCCGGGTGCCGGTGCTGCTGGCCGCGATGGCACCGCGGATGCTGAACCTGGCCGGCGAGCAGGCCGGCGGCACGGTGCTGTGGATGACCGGGCCCGCCACGGTCCGCGACTACGTGGTCCCGGCGATCTCGGCCGCGGCCACTGCCGCGGGCCGGCCCAGCCCAAGGGTCGTGTGCAGCCTGCCGGTCTGCGTGACTAGCGACCCGGCCGCCGCCAGGGCGAGCGCGGCGGCGGAGTTCGCCATCTACGGACAGCTGCCGTCCTACCGCGCGATGCTGGACAGGGAAGGCGCGGCCGGCCCCGCCGACGTGGCGATCATCGGAGACGAGGACGCGGTCGCGGCGCAGATCCTGGCGCTCGCGGACGCCGGGGTGACCGACTTCGTCGCCGCTGAGTTCGCTCGTGGCGAGGACAGGGAAAGGACCCGCAGCCTGCTGAAGGCAGTCATCGCCGGAAGCTAGCCCCGGCGCCGCTGGCCCGGCCAGTGCTCAGGCCCTCGGCCGTGTGCGCCAGCCAGGGCGGCAGCTCGTGCGGCGGATCGTCGGCGCCCGGGTGGCCGCGCATGCCACGCCGGCTCAACGTCGTCGTCTGCGCCACCTGAAGGCGGGCTCGTAAGGACCGCTGCCACCAGTTACCCGGACCACAGCGGTTGCAGGGGCACGGACGGCCGAGTACGACACCTGCCGTCCCGCTGGAGACCCGCGGCCGCTACCCGGCGAGGCGGAGCAGGTAGGTCGTGGAGTGGCTGAGCGTGACGACGGCGGCGGACGGGCCAGGCACCAGGATGACCGCGCCCGGCACGCTGAGCACTGAGCCGGCGTGGCCGTTGCCCGTGTCGAGCAGGCTGACCTTCCCCGCGCCTAGCAGGAGCAGGCCGATACCCGTCCCCGCGATGTCGGTGTCGCTGTTGGAGACCCGCTTCGAGAACACGGGACCCAGCGTCGAGCCCCGGAAGGCGTCGAGGTAGGTGCTGCCACCCTGGTTGTCGTGAATAGCCAGCAAGTACACGCTTCCAGCGGCCAGCGCCAGCGGTGCGTCGATGTCCGCGTCGGCGTGCCTGCGCAGCGATCCGGAGCGCAGAGCCCGGAAGAGGTAGTCGCCGGTGCCGGCGATCCCTTCGTAGTACAGGCCCGCCGAATCGGCGGCCATGTCGGCCGGGTATGCGTTGTTAGCGCTGACGCGGTGGACCGTCGGGGACGACAGGCTGAACCGGTCGACGTTCGCGTACTCGAAGCCGCTCTGGTCGGTCGCCCAGTCCGTAAACGCCCAGACTGTGGTGCCCGCCGTGTACAGCCCGGCCGAGGTGACCGTCTCGCTGCCCGGCAGCGTCCACGTGCGCAGTCGGTGGCCATTGGACAGGGCGTAGGCAGAGACCTTGTTGCCGGCGTCGACGAAGAGGTCGGACGAGCTCGCCGCGACTGCGAGCACCGGTCCGGACGCTCGCAGCGCCGTGACAGGGGCGTGGTCGCCCTTGACCAGGTAGACGACCGAGCCTTGCGAGTAGTAGACGTTGCCGTCGGGGGCCTCGCTCAGCACGTAACTGAAGCCGGGCCCGAGGCGGCCAAGGTCGACCTTCCCGGTCACGTGGAGGCCAGCGGAGGCGGCCCGCAGGGGCGCCGCGCTCACGGCCTGCGCGGCGGGTGCGATCGCCAGGCCGACCGCGGCCAGGCCGGCGACGACAGGGAGCGTCGCACTCGGCAGGCCTTTCCGCAAAACGTTCATGACGGACATCAACTGCTCCTTCCGGGCCAGGCTCACACCAGCCCGGTGCGCACGCCCCAGCCGCGACCTGCTCATCTTGGCAGATCAGGCGACCTCCAGAACAACCTGATCGGAGCGTCTGAGCCGATGAGCACCACTGGCCGGATGCCCACGCATAACGGCGGTCTGGGATATTTAGTTAACCGGAGTAGATCTGCGGCCGAAACTACAGAACCCGCAGGTCAGGCCGGGATTCGGTCCGGCCACGCCGACTTTCGCGGCAGGGCGCTGACCTGCGCAGCTCCGGTTGCCTGAATATCTCAGACGGCGGTTATCGAACTGCTGCCTGTGGAGGCTGATCGCGATGCCGGGGGCTGGAGCGTCGCCCGCGGCTCAGTTAGGAGCCGCGCCCGGGGTAGCCCGAGTTGGCAGGGAGGATCTGATTGCACGCTGAGTGCTGCCTGCGCGCATGTCACGCTCTGGCATCGCAATCTGCGGTCGGCTGCGCCCTGTCGCCATGGTCGAGGAACGCCTGGCAGGTTCGCTCGGCGAAAGCGGCGGCCTCGGCGTAAGGAGCAGTCCATTCGCGGCCGGACGGCAATTACGAGGCCAGCCGAGCAGCGGCGACAACTTGGGCCCACCGGTCGGCGTCACGAACCAGGTCGACAATCTCCTCGGCGGTGAGCAATCGGGGGACGCCACCGTAGCGCAGGCTCTGACCAGGCGGGATGTACTCGACATCCGCAGTGCACAACAGGCTCACTACGGCGTCGACCGGCTCGCCGCGTTCACGCAGCAGTTCGGCGAGCACCCGGCCGCGAGGCTCGACCCGGCCCAGCAAGGCTTCCGCGAAGACTGAGACCCGGTTGCGGAGCGGATTATGTGTACCCCTGTGGATGTCCAGGCTGCGGGTTCTTGCCTTCATGTCGATGTTTACCAGGATGTTCCCCCACCGGAAACAGAAGTCGATCTCGTCGTCCTTGCGGCCGAGCTTGGCCAACTTAAGCCCCGGGGGGAACGGGAAGGGCGGCACCAGGCCGAGCCGCTCGGTGATGAGCTGTCGGGCATACTTCTCGAACGCCCGGCCGCGCCCGTCCTTGCCCTGGACCACTGCGAGGTAACACAGGTCGACGAACTCGGTGGCGGCGCTTAGATCGAGCAGCAGGGTTCGCCTCTCAAGCTCGTGGAACAGCCGAGGCCGCAGTTCCCGCTGAGGGCCGCCGACGTTGCTGGTGAACGCACGGATGAATGCCCTGACCTCGGCGGTTGAGGGTGGCTCGTCCGCCTCGGACCGGGGCGAGGTGAGCGTCTCGATCCACAGTTCCCTCGGCGCCCGCAGCGAGCCTTCGGCCAGCACCTCATGCAAGTACTCCGGGGCCTGGCAATTCGCGTCGGCCAGGTCGCTGGTCAGCGGCATGATGCCATCGGCGACATCGGAGAAATTCAACTGGTCAAGTGCGAGATTGCTGAATACGGCGTTGGTCAATGCTCGGCACACACGTCGGAGCGCCTCTGCGCTTACCCCGAACATGGCGGTGAGCTCACGGTCCCAGTCGGTCAGATGAGCTAGCCGTTCGGCGATGTTAACCGGGACGGTCATGTACCCGTTAGTCGTATGCTCTCGGTTCAGCCGCGGGTAGCGCACCCGGACCGGCACCGAGCACAAGGCCACGGTAAGCCATGGAAATGCCCCTGCCTGAAATACCTGGCGATCCCGCACCGGCAGGCCAGTCGGCGTGGCCAACGACGTGGCGTGGCGCCGCGCGTCATACTCATCCATCGCCGCGCTGAGCTCGGGATCCGGTTCCCAGACCCAGGACGCACCGTCCAGCACCGGCCGACCCGACGGATCCACCTGTAGCCGCATTCCCTTGCCGGCCCACCGGTACGCAATCTGGGCCTGGAGCCGCATGGTGGCCAAGACGACGGTCCGAGCCAGGATCTCTGGCATAGGCTCGGCCAGCGCCGCCCGTTCCTCATCAGTCAGCCGGATCGGCTGGCCTGGTGTCCGCTCAGCTGACCCCCACTGGCCGTACTCGACGATCGCCTGGGTTGCCCCGATGAGGACCTGACTGATGGCCTGGCCATCCAGGTCCGGACCGCCGACGAGAACCCGCAGCTCCGCCTGGCTTAACGACCGCAGCAGATTGAACATGATCCTGCGGCTTTGTCCGTTCAGCTGCAGTTGCAGGCGCCCATCGATCAGCTCCTGCAGCCAGCCGACACGATCCGCATCGAACCTCGCCGAGCGGACCTGACGATCCGCCCGCCATAGTCGCAGGACGATAGAGTACTCATCGGCAGCGACCGCCTGCAGCCTCGCCAGGTCCGGCAGAATGAGCTCCTCGACCACAGCCCGCCCCCACCGGCCTCGGTCCATACGAAGACGTCGGTCCATGCATCCATAATGGGTGGGCCCGTCACTGACCCCATCCCAAACTCCCGCGATAGGCAGGCAGAACATGCAGTCGGTTCGCTGGGATTGTCGCGATGAGAGACGCCTGCGGCCAGCTCACACCCAGAACTGGCAGATCTGCACGTGGTGGCTGTGCGGGCAGAACGACCCCGAATCGCACTAAGTCGGCAGGGAGAGTCGGCTCACTAGGACCGAACGGTCTTCGTCGCGCTACGTGATCAGCGCTCGCCTAGAGCAACGCGCACACTGCCGCCGTTCGGTATGGATCTCAGTGCAGGATTTCTGCGGACAACTCCGGCACATAACAGGATTTCCGGTTCTGCGGTCTGACCGTCCTGCGAGCGGTTGATGAGAGCGCGGGACTTCTCGAAGGCCTGTTCGGCGAGTCGCCGGCTGCCGCAACGCAGCGGGGACCAATCCCGGTAGCTGTTCACGGTGACCAAGATGCGGCTGATCCCGGCCTGACTGCGCCGTCCCGCGTGGCACTGGGACGACGGATGGGGGTTGCCTACGGCGCTGGCCCGCGCCCGGATCCTTGGGCGGGATCCGGGCGCGGCCGGTGTTCCTGAGCGGGCCGGCGGGCGCGTCATGCGGTGGTGGAGGTGGCCCGGCGGGCGGCCAGCACCCGGTCCAGCAGCACCGCTAGGGCGGCTGCGACCAGCGCGGCGCCCAGCGCGATCAAGGTGATCTGCCAGCCTGCCATGCCGCCGGCGGTGATCACGCGGACGGCCGGCGCGGCCGGGTCGCCCGCGTAGGCGCCGCCCGGGCCCGGGACCGGGATCATGGTGGCGAAGGCGGCCGGGACGATGGCAGCTGATGCCAGCAGCCCGCAGGTGAGCGCGGTCAGGGCCGCGGCGAGCCGGCGCAGGCGCACGGCGGCCTGCCGCGCTGCGGTGCCCGGGTGAGTTTCGGGGCGGGGAAGGTGCGTGAACATGGTGGTCTCCTGTCGTCCGGATCTGGGCGGCTATCGCGGCCGCTTACCGGCAGGTTCGCGCGTCGGGGCAGACGCGAGGCAGAGGCCGGGTTACCCCTTTGCGCGGGCGGCGGTGGCCGGGGTAGGACTACCCACAGGGGAGGCGGAACCGGTGGAGGTGCCGGCCGGGCGGGGGCTCGGCTAGACCAGGCCGGCGCTGAGGGCCAGCCGGGTCAGGTCGGCGCGGCGGCGGCAGCCGGTCTTGTCCCGGATCCGGTCCAGGTGGGAGCGGACTGTCCGGATGCTGATGTACAGCTCGGCGGCGATCTGCGCGTCGGTGCGGCCCTGGGCGACCAGGGTGACCAGTTCCCGTTCCCGGGCGCTCAGCGCTCCCGGGCCCGGCGCCGCGGCCGCCGGCCGGTCCGGGAGCGTGAGCATCAGGGCGTACTCGGCCGCGGTGGGCCGGCTCATCGCCGCGCCGCGGTCCTCCGCCGCCCGGGTCCGGGCTGGTCCCAGCGCCTGCCGGGCCTCGCGCAGGGCTTCATGGCGGCGGCGCGCCTCAGCGGGTGCCCCCGCGAACCCCTTCCAGAACGCGTCGGCGGCGGCCCAGACCGTGACGGCTTCGAGGTGCCGGCCGGTCGCGGCGCACAGGTACCCGCAGCAGTTCAGGGCGTTGTCCACGGCCAGCGGCATGTCGGCCCGGTCGGCGATCTGAAGCGCTTCCCGCACGTGCACCGTGGCATCCTGGATGCAGCCCGCCCGCAAGTCCAGCATCGCCATCCGGTTCAGCGACTCCGCCAGAGCCCCCTGCTGGCCTGCAGCCCGGGACCCGGCCAGCCCCGCCATGCAGGCATGCCGGGCGGCGGCTAGGTCCCCCGCCTCGGTCAGCGCAATGGTCAGGCAGGCGCTGCGCATCCGGGCTACCCAGCCGGGGACATCGCCCGGGACCTGCCCGGCCTGCCGGGCCATCTGCACGGCGCCGCCGGGGTCGCCGTTGTGGACAGCGGCGAGGCTGAGCACGCCCAAGGCGGCCGCCTCGCCGGCCGGGTAGCCAAGCTCCCGGGCCGCAGCCAGCGAACGGCGGGCATCATCGGCCGCCTCAGAGACCCGGCCCAGGTTCAGCAGTGCTAGCGTCCGCCCGGCCAGGCAGTAAGCCACCGCCAGGGACGGGCGCCGGTCCCGCAGGGCGTCGATGACCGCGGTGAAATGGCCGTGCGCCCCGGCCTGATCATCTGAGTTAATTGCCATGAACCCGAGCCAGAACTGCGCGGTGCACCATTCCTCGCTGCCCGGCGCGGCGCGCCCGGCGGCCTCGCGCAGCAGCGGGTACTGACCCACCGACCGGCCGCGCAGGACCCACCACGGCGCCAGCGCGGCCGCCACCCGCACCGCGAGGGCCGCATCATGCCCGGTGGCCCAGGCCAGCACCTGCCGCATCGTGGCGTCCTCGGCATCCAGCCGCCGGGCTGCGGCCACCTCCCCGGTAGTGGTTTCCAGTCCCGCCGCCGCCTCCTCCGCCACCCCCAGCGCGTGCCTGGCCAGCGCGGCGGCCGCCTCGTCTTCCTCCCCGGCCTGAGCCAGCAGCCCGGCCCCGAAAGCGCGCAGCGTCTCCAGCATCACATACCGGGACCGGCCATCTGGATCCGCCCGCGGCGGGCTCAGCAGCGAGCAGTCCACCAGGTGCAGCACCGCCGGCCCGGCGCCCGGCCCGGCGCCCGGCCCGGGGACAGCGACCGCCGCGGCGGCCTCCAGCGTGAACGGCCCCGGGAACACCGACACGGCGCGGAACACTCGCCGCTCCCGCTCATCCAGCAGCTGGTAACTCCACCGCACGGCGGCCTCCAGCGACCGCTGCCGCGGCGGCGCCAGCCGGTCCCCGGCGGCCAGCAGCGCGAACCGGTCACCGATCCGGTCCAGCAGCTGCGCCACCCCGAGCGTCTCGACCCGCGCCGCCGCCAGCTCAATCGCCAGCGGCATCCCGTCAAGCCGCGCCACCAGCCGCGCCACCACCGGCCCGGTCTGGCTGTCCAGCGTGAACCGCGCGTCAGCCTGGCGGGCCCGGTCCGCGAACAGCGCCACCGCCTCCGACCCCCCGAGGTCCGCATCCTCCGGGCCCGGCACGCGCAACGGCGCCAGCCGGTACCGCGCTTCCCCGGCCACCCGCAGCGGCTCCCGGCTGGTCGCCAGCACCCGCACATCATCGGCCGACGCCAGCAGCCCGGCGCACAACCCGGCGGCCGCCCCGATCACGTGCTCGCAATTGTCCAGCACCAGCAGCAACTGCCGGCGAGCCAGCACCCGCGCCAGCGCCTGCGCCGCCGGAATCCCCGGCTGGTCCCGTACCCCCAGCGCCGCCGCCACCACCGAAGGGACCAGCGCCGGATCCCGCACCGGCGCCAGCTCCGCCAGCCACACCCCGTCCGCGAACCGGGCCGCCACCAGCTCCGCCACCACCCCGGCCAGCCGGGTTTTCCCCGAACCGCCAGGCCCGGCCACCGTCACCAGCCGCCGCTCACCCAGCAGCCCCGCGACGGCCCTCACCGCCTGTTCCCGGCCGATGAAGCTCGTCAGCACCGCCGGGAAGCCATGCACGCCACCCCCGGTAGCGGCCACCGCGGACCGTTCCACGCTCGTACCGTAACCGCAGGCTGCACCCGGCGTACAGGCTAGTCGGCCTGCGAACAAGCAGTGCCGCACCAGCCATGTCGCGGATCACGGCCACCCTGCCATGCCGCGCGCCTGGCCAGGGCGCCGTCAACCACCAGCAGCCGCGGCCGACTCCCGCCCGCCGGAGCCCTGCCCACACGGCATGCCCCAGGCATCTCAGCCATGCCAGCAGGCAAGCCGATGCTCATTGCGCGCGCCCAATAGATAGCAGATCGCGCTGCTGCCTCTATAATCACAGCCGGTACCAGACGGACCGAATGACGACGGCGTAAGGCGTCCATAAACGAATGATCGGCGCGTGCCCGCCCCCGCGGAACAAGACGACTGACAGCCGCCCGTATTAAGCGATCTGAATCGGCGGCCATCGTTGAATTGCCACATTGCGTCATGGCCCACTGCATCGACTTGACGGCCATCACCGGGTTATGTGGAGGAGGGTGGGTTCGGGTCAGGTCAACGAGAGCCGCGCGGCTTGCTCGTGCAAGTCTCAGCGGCTTTCGGGTTGCTACGAACGGCTGCAGAAGTTGAATGGCCGGGGTCTGTGCCTGCCTGATCACAGTCGGCGCGCCTGCGTGATCGCAGCGGGCGGCGGGTCTACGCCGGGAGTATATGAGGTATCCGATGGGGGCGGGCTGTCCGCTCAGCGGCGGGCCTGGCGCGAGAAGCTGCGGCGGCAGGCCGCTCAGATGTACTTCCCCGATGCCGCGTCGCCTTCTGGGCCGGGATCTGCCGAGGCCACCACGAATCGGCCGGCAAGCAGCGCGTGGGCAGGCGCCGCCACGGCAACCAGGACCTCGAGCCCGTCCTGGCAGAGTCTGCCAGGGGGCGGCCCGGCACGAGCGGTACCTCAAATCCCGGGACCACCGGCAATTGATGACAGCCGGCGGCTACCGCAGCACTGCGGCCAAGAACCAAGCCGTCCTCGTCGCGGTCCAGGCCATCTTGGCCATTATCCGGTAGGTCCTGGCCACCGGAACCCCTGCCACGAACTCGACGTCGGCTACTTCGACGCCGCTGGACCCCGGATGAGAAACCCGCCGTCTGATCGCCGAGCTTGAAGCCCTCGGGCTCTAGCCAGCAGCCTGACCCGCCCCGGATATACGGACCGTCGTCTCGGCCGCGGCCGGCTGCCTCGCGCATCGTTGGGTCCATAGGCTTATCAGGTTCCCGGACACCCTGTTCAGCCGTTTGTTCGCGCGCTCGAACACTTCACGATCTTGCCGTCGCCCGGGAGCCAAGATGGGGAGCCATCCGGCGAAGAGCCGCCAGGAGTCTGGGGGAGTCTGGACGGTTATTTGCCCTGGGAAACAGCACTTCGCGAACCTTCTAGACTCGTCCAGACCGGCTCGAGGCCTAATTCACACCGAGGAGGTCACTGGTTCGATCCCAGTATCGCCCACCCAGCTCAGCGGCCAGTTGCGATCTTGCGACTGGCCGTTTTGATGCCCGTACAACACTGAAGTACAGCAACGAGCTAGCTGTCCAGCCACTGCCCGAGCTCTCACAGGACGCGGCTTGCGGGAAACTATGTCAACCTCCCGGTCATCAGGCAGGTGGAGTGAAACGAACTGCGAACGCGGCGGCACGGTCGGCGGCTTCCTGTATCGCGGTCAGGTTGGTCCTGGCCGGGCTGGGTGCCGAGAACGCGGCCAGCCGGTCGGCGGCGTAGTCGGCGGCTTCTTCTCGCGCTGCACAGGTGTAGTTCATCCCATTCCCCTTTAGGCGGCGGCACCGGTGACGAGCGCGGCACGCTCTGCGTGCGGGGTGACGTATTGCTTTGGGTTGCGCTCCAGGCATCGCTGATGGCTAAGTGCTTCGCAGACGGGGCAGGCGACGCGGATTGCGGGATCGGCGTGAGCGAGCTGGTCGGCGCTTCCCATGTCAGCGAGCACGCGGCTGATGGCGATTTCGGATTGTGTCGCGCTGGACGCTCTTCGTGTCGGCGCTGACC
>JBKQQQ010001147.1:0-19039 GCA_052144275.1 Streptosporangiaceae bacterium | reverse complement strand
GACGCGGCCTGGCCCGGCCGGCTGGCGTCCCTGACCCAGCCGACCGGCGTGTCCGGCGGCCGGTGCACGGCCAGCAGGTCCAGGGCCCGCCGCAGCTGCCAGGTCCGCTTGGCGCTGGCCGGGTTGTAGAAACACGTCACCAGGTCCCCCTCGGCGGCGGCGGCGATCCGCCGCTCGATCACCGGCCAGGCCGTGTGCAGGTCGGACAGCGAGATCATGACGTGGTCGTGGCCGAGCGGCGCGCCGAGCACCGCGGCCACGGCTAGCGCGGCGGTCACCCCGGGCACCACCGTCACGTCGATGGCGTCGTCGGCGATCTCGAGCGCCGGGCTGCCCATGGCGTAAACGCCCGCGTCGCCCGAGCCGATCAGCGCCACCGCCCTCCCAGCCCGGGCCTGCGCCACCGCCTCGGCGGCCCGCTCCTGCTCCGCGCCCAGGCCGCTGGCCAGCACCCGCGTCCCCGGCCGCAGCAGGTCGGCGACCTGCTCCAGGTAGGCGTCGAGCCCGGCGACCACGGCGGCGCGGCGTAGTTCGGCCACCGCGCGCGGCGTCATCAGGTCCCGGGCGCCGGGCCCGATCCCGATCACCGCCAGCCGCCCCCGCGGCCGGCCCCGGGACACCGCGACCGTGGCGTGCGCACTGGCCCGCTTGGCGGCCAGCAGCGTCGCCCCCGGCTCGACGAGCGCGGCCGCCTCCGCGACGCTCGGCGTGCCCACCGCGCGCCGGACGACCTCGCTCGGGTTGGGCACCGGTACCGCCGCGAGCCGGCCGGCCGGGAAGGTGACCACCGGCCAGCCGCGGCCGGCCGCGGCCGCCAGCAAACCCGGCTCGCCCGCCTTCACATCCGCCGTGGCAATGTGCCGAACGGCCCTCGGTGACAGCCCCAGTTCGGCCAGCGTGCCGTCGATGAGCTGGCCGATCTCCTCGGCGGGCGCACCACGGCTCGCGCCCACGCCGACAAGCAGGGAAGGCGGGCGGTAAACCACGGCCCGTTCGGCCGAATCGATTGTCAGGTCGGTCACCACGACGGCGGGAACGCCTGGTTCGGGACGGTCCGTGCGCACCACGTTGGGGGGTAGCGCGGGCAGCGGCCACTCGGTGTCGGCGGTGAAGGTCACCCGGTCGCCGGACAGGATCGCGGCGCCCACGGCGGCCAGGTCGCTGCCTGGCTCTATGCGGAAGCCCAGGTCCGCGCCGAACTCGTCGAGCCCGACGGACCCGGCGGCGTCGCTGGCCGTGGTGATGACCGGTTCGGCGCCCAGGGTCTCCGCGACCCGGCGGGCCAGCGCGTTGCCGCCGCCGTGATGAGCGCCGAGCACCGGAACCGCGAACCGCAGCGCCTCGTCGACGCAGACCACCCCGGGGTCCTCGTGCTTGCCGTTCAGCAGCGGCCCGAGCAGCCGGACGGTGGCACCGACGGCGAGGAAGCAGACGACCGCGTCGCATTCCGTGAATGCCCGGGGCAGGGCCGTTGCGGCGGGGCCGTCGTAACGGCGCGCGTCGGGCCAGGCCTTCTCGAGCCGTTCCGCCGCGGCCCGGCCCGCGGCGGTGACGCCGACCAGGCCGATCATCGCTGTGCCCACAGGACGAAGACCGGGTTCTGGGCGGCCAGGCGGAGCTGGCCGCCGGGGAGGGGGGCGAGACGGGACGCCTGGAGCTGGACGCCCTCGGGGCGGTAGCCCAGGTCGGTGAGCAGGTCGCTGGTCTCCCCCACCCGCTGGACAGCGGCCAGCGTGACCACGACGCGGCCGGGGTTGGCGGTCGTGACGGCGGCAGCCAGCACGGTTCGGTCGCCGCCGCCCACGAAGACCGCGTCCGCGGGCGGCAGGTTTTTCAGCGCCTCTGGAGCGTGGCCGTGGCGGATGTGCGGCCGGACGCCGTAGCGGGCGGCGTTCTGGCGGATCCGGTCGCACTGCGCCTGGTCCGCCTCGACGGCGATCACGTGGGCGCCGAACCGGGCGCATTCCACCGCCACCGAACCCGAGCCCGCGCCCACGTCCCAGATGACGCGGCCGGGGGCCGGCCCGAGCCGGGCCAGGACCAGCGCGCGGACCTCCGCCTTGGTGATCATCGAGTCGCGGTGCTCGAACGCGTCCTCAGGCAGCGCCCAGCCGTCCGGGGCGCCCTGGTGGCCGGCCAGCCAGCGTGGCGTGCTCGGTGCGTGCTGGTCCTCCGGGGCGTGCTGGTCCTCCGGGGCTTGCTGGTCCTCCGGGGCCCCGGGGTCTAGGGCGATGAGGATGTTCGGCTCGGCGAAGTCCCTCGCCGGCTCCGCGGGTTCGGCGGGTTCGGCGGCGAGGTCGGTGATCCGCTCGTGGGCGGTGCCGAGGCACTCGGCGACGTACACCCGTTTGCCCGCGGCCAGCAGTTCGGCACCGAGGTCGCGGGCCGTGGCGGTCCGGGGCGCGGTCAAGATCGCGGCCTTGGGGTGCGCCAGGGCGGCGGCGAGCGCCTGCCTGGGTTCCCGGCCGTGCGCGGAGATCACCAGGGCGTCGTCCCAGTCCAGGCCCAGCCGGGCGAAGGCGAGCGTCACCGAGGAGGTGGCGGGGATGACTCTTGGCTCGATCTTCCGGGCGCGCAGCGCGCGGACGATGCCGAAGAACCCCGGGTCGCCTGAGGCCAGCACGACTACGGGGCCGGAGCGCGCGGTCACGGCGGCGAGGGCATCGTCGAGGTGCTTGAGCTCTTGGCGTTCCGCGCCGGGCGGGATGGCGGATTGCGGGACGGCGTCTAGGTGCCTGGGCGCGCCTATGACGAGGCTGGCCGCGGCCAGGGCCTGTGATGCTTCCGGAGCGAGGGGACGGCCGTCGCAGCCGATCACGGTGACCGCCGGGCTCATGCCGCCGCCTCGGCGATCTTGGCCTGGCCGGTGAAATCGACCATGATGACATCGATCTCCGGCGTGGTCTTGTGTTCGCGGGCGGCTTGTTCGGCGCAGAACCGGCGCAGCACGCGGGCGGCGCGGGCGCACAGTTCGCGGCCTGCCGCAGGCAGCAGGCCGACCTCGTCCCATAGTTCGGCCGCGTGCCGGGCGGTGTTCGCGTTTCCCACTTGCCCGGCGAGGTCCTGGTCGCCGCCGGCCGCCAGGGTGATGTCTTTGAGCAGGTCGAGTGAGACCTTGGATCTTGTGTAGTGGGTCATCAGCACGCCGGCCGCCAGCTTGGTGAGCTTGCCGGCCATGCCGGCGAAGATGACGCGGGTCAGCCCGTGCTCCACGGCGCGGCGCAGCGCGGCGCCGGTGAAGTCGCCCACCTCCACGAAGCACACCTCGGGCAGGTGCGGCAGGAGTTTCATGGCGCCCTTCTCGGTGCGCCCGCCGGTGCACAGCACGACCGTGTCCTCGCCCTGGGCGGCCAGCACCGCGATCGCCTGCTCCACGCTGGCCCGCCAGGACGCGGTGGAAAACGGCCGGACGATGCCGGTGGTGCCGAGGATCGAGATGCCGCCGATGATGCCGAGCCTGGCGTTGGTGGTCTTGCGGGCCATCTTCTCGCCGTCCGGGACCGAGATGACTATCTGGACGCCTTTGCTGTTCAGGTCGACGGCTTCGCCGACGGCTTGCGTGATCATCGCGCGCGGGACCGGGTTGATGGCCGGGCCGCCCAGCTCCAGGCCGAGGCCCGGCTTGGTGACCACTCCCACGCCCACGCCGCCGTCCAGCTCGATTCCCGGCTCGCTGCGCCAGCGCACCGTCGCGGTCAGCCGCGCGCCGTGCGTGACGTCGGGGTCGTCGCCCGCGTCCTTGACCACCACCGCCTCGGCTTCTGCGCGTGACAGGGTGCAGGTATCGACTCCGAACCGGACCCGCTGGCCGGACGGCAGGCCGATCTGGACGGTGTGCTGGATCTCGCCGGTGTGCAGCGCGGCGGCGGCTGCCTTCGCGGCGGCCGCCGCGCAGGTCCCGGTGGTCCAGCCGGTGCGCAGCGCCTGCTTCCTGACCTTCGCCGTCCGGGGCAGGTCGGGTTCCCGCAGTTCGGGGTCGTCGTGCTGGGTCACGGGTCGACGGGCCGTCGTTCACGAAGCTGCTTCCTGGCCTGCCGGTCCGCCTTGCGGAAACCGTGGAAATGGCCTGGGTGGTACAGGTGGGACCGGCTGCCGCCAGCAGCCAGGCCGGGCCCGACAAGCACCAGCGTGTGCTTCCAGAGCTTGCGTTCCTTGATGGTGGCGGCCAGGTCTTTGAGCGCGGTCGGCACGATCAGCTCGTCCGGCCAGGTCACTTGGTAGGCGACGACGCACGGGGTGTCCGGCGGGTAGCCGCCGGACAGCAGTTCGTCCTGCAGCTGACCGGACCGCGCGGCCGAGAGGAACAGCGCCATCGTTGTCTGGTGGCGCGCGAACTCGGCTACCTGCTCGCCCGGCGGCATCGGGGTCTTGCCGCCGCCGAGCCTGGTCAAGATCACCGATTGGGCGACCTCCGGGATGGTCAGCTCGCGCCCGATCCGCGCCGCCACCGCGGTGAAGCTGGACACCCCCGGCACGATCTCGGTATCCAGGCCGAGGGTTTGACACTGCTCGAGCTGCTCCTGGATGGCGCCCCACAGCGAGGGGTCACCGGAGTGGACGCGGGCGACTCTTAGTTTCTGCCGCGCCGCGCGCTCGTAGTAAGGCAGCACGCCCTCCATCGGGAGCTTGGCCGAGTCCACGATCTCGGCGCTTTGCCTGGCGTGCGCCAGCACTCGCTGGTCGACCAGGCTCGACGCCCAGATCACCACGTCAGCCTTGGCTATGGCCTGCGCGCCGCGCAGGGTCAGCAGGTCCGGGGCCCCGGGACCGGCTCCCACGAACACCACCCGCCCCACACGCACCGGTTCCCCGGTCTGCTTGGCGGTTCTAGCGTCCCCCCGCTTCGCTCCGGCCGCGGACGTAACGACATCGATGTTCCATTGATGTCGCTCCAGCGACACCGATGCTCCATCGTTGCTGTTTGCGAGCTCTGCTGCGGCAGGGCGGAGGGCGGCACCGGTGGTGGATGGGCGGAGGGCGGGGGCGATCAAGGTAGACAAATACGGAATGTCCGGAATGTCTTTGGTGGGTGAGGCCAGGGCTTCGGCGGCGGGGGCGATGAGTTCGCCTTCGAGGCCGAGACGGGCGCCGATGACGGCGCCGTCCAGGCGGCCGGCCGCGTGCAGGAGGTCCCGCAGGACGGCGGGGGCAGGGCTGGCGGCGGCGCCCACCTTGTAGCCGACGACGGTTCCGCCGCAGGCCAGCGCCTGGCCCAGGGCGTCGACGCCGCCGTTGAGCGGGACGAGTACGACCGGTTCGGTGCCCTCGGCCAGCGAGATGCCGGCCCGGGAGGCCAGGTCCTGCATGGCGGTGATGCCGGCGACCGTCTCCACCGTCACCTCGGGGACCAGGTCGCGGACGGTCTGGGCCAGGTAGCTGAACGTGGAGTACAGGTTGGGGTCGCCGAGAGTGCCGAACGCGATCGTGGCGGCGCCCGCGGCGAACTCATGTGCCACCGCGGCGGCCGCCGCCCGCCAGGCCGCGGCCCGCCACGGCGTGACGCCGCCGGTGTCGTTCAGCGCGAACTCCAGGCGCTTGACCCGGTCCGCGCCGACGTAGGCGCGGATGATGGTCTCGGCCCGGCCGGGTTCCGCGGGTTCCGCGGTGCTGGGGCCTGCGGGTTCCGCGGTGCTGGGGTCCGGGCGGGCCAGCACCGGGACCAGCACCACGTCGGCCTCGCGGAGCACGCGGACGGCCTTGACCGTGACCAGTTCCGGGTCCCCGGGCCCGACGCCCACCCCGATCAGCCGCTTCGTCATGACGTCACGTCCGCGGCGATACCGCAGGCGGCGGTGAACCTGGCCGCCGCGGCCGGATAACCGGCCCAGTGCGTGTGCAGGTAGGAGGCGACGCCGGACCCGGTGCCGGTGACGTGGCCTTCAAGCTCGCCGGAGCCGAACCGCCAGGCGGGCCGGTCCCCGCGGGCCGGGACGGTCACGGTGCGGTGGAACTCGTGGCCGCGCACCACGTCACCGGCCCGGGCCAGCACCGAATCCGTCACGGCCACGGCGTGCCGGTAGCCGAGGGTCAGCTTCGGGGACATCGTGGCCCGCACGTCGAGGACGCCGCACATGGGCCGCTCGTCCAGGGTCCGGGCGAGGTAGAGCAGCCCCGCGCATTCGGCGGCGACCGGCGCGCCGCGGCGGGCCAGCGCGGCCACCCGCCCGCGCAGCCGCTCGTTGGCGGACAGCGCGGCCGCGTGCATCTCGGGGAAGCCGCCGCCGAGGATCAGCCCTGCGGCTCCCGCGGGCAGGTCCTCGTCCCGCAGCGGGTCGAACCAGGCCACCCGCGACCCGGCCGCCTCGAGCAGTTCGGTCTGCTCGGTGTAGCCGAACGTGAAGGCCGGCCCTCCGGCCACCGCGACGACCGGTGCGGGGCGCGTGGCATCCGGGGTCGCCGGGGGTTCCCAGGGCCGGCCCGTGACGGCGGGGGCGCGCCTGGCCAGGCCGAGCAGGGCGTCCAGGTCGCAGGAGCCGGCGATCAGGGCGCCCATCTGGTCGATGGCCTGGCCCGCCGTCGCCTCGCGCTCCGCAGCCGGAATCAGGCCGAGGTGCCGGGACGGGGTGGCAATCGGTTCGGTCCGCCTGATCACGCCGTAGACCGGCAGGCCGGTCTCGGTCAGGGCTTCGCGGAGCAGCCGTTCGTGCCGGTCGGACGCGACCCGGTTCAAGATCACGCCGCCGACCGGAGTCCGTGGGTCGAAGCCGGCGAAGCCGGCGACCAGCGCGGCCACCGAACGCCCGGCCCGCGCCGCGTCCACCACGAGCACCACCGGAGCGCCGAGCAGCCGGGCCACGTGCGCGGTGGAACCGAAGTCTGGATCGGGGACGACCGCTGGGTCCGCGCCGTCGAACAGGCCCATCACGCCTTCGACGACGGCGACCTGCGCGCCGGCGGCGCCGTGCAGGAACAGCGGCGTGATCAGGTCCTCACCACAAAGGAACGGGTCCAGGTTCCGCGGCGGCCTGCCCGTGGCCAGCGCGTGGTAGCCGGGGTCGATGTAGTCGGGGCCGACCTTGTGCCCGGAGACCGCCAGCCCCCGCGCGCGCAGCGCCGCCATCAGCCCGCAGGCCACGGTGGTCTTGCCGCAGCCGGACGCCGGGGCGGTGATGACCAGGCGCGGGATGGCTACCATTCGATGCCCTTCTGGCCCTTCTGGCCGGCGTCCATGGGGTGCTTGACCTTCGTCATTTCCGTCACCAGGTCGGCGGCCTCGATCAGCCTGGGGTCCGCGTCCCGGCCGGTGATCACCACGTGCTGATGGCCGGGCCGGGCGGCGAGCACGCTGACCACCTCGTCGACGTCCACCCAGCCCCACTTCATCGGGTAGGTGAACTCGTCGAGCACGTACAGGCGGTAGGTCTGCGCGGACAGGTCCCGGGTTACCTGCGCCCAGCCCTCGGCGGCCTGTTCAGCGTGGCTGCCGGCGTCCCGCTGGATCCAGGACCAGCCCTCGCCCATCTTGTTCCAGCTGACCGCGCCGCCCTGGCCGGTCTCGCCGAGCAGCCGGAGCGCCCGCTCCTCGCCGACCCGCCACTTCGCCGACTTGACGAACTGGAAGACCCCGACCGGCCACCCCTGGTTCCAGGCGCGCAGCGCCAGGCCGAAGGCGGCGGTGGACTTCCCCTTGCCCGGCCCGGTGTGCACGATGACCAGCGGGCGGTTCCGCCGCTGCCGGGTGGTCAGGCCGTCGTCCGGGACGTGCTCGGGAGTTCCCTGGGGCATCAGGCGACCCTATTTCTTTCCGGCCCGCGGGTCATCTGCCGGGCCACGGCGGCCAGACCCGGCCCGGCCTCGAGTTCGTCGAGACGGAACAGCGTCGCTCCCAGCTGGAGCGCGAGCCGTTCGGCCAGGCCCAGCCGCAGGATCGACGTCTCGCAGTCCACCACCACGCTGGCCACCCCGGCCAGCATGGCCGCGGCCCTGGCCAGGTCGGCGTCGCTGCCGCTGGTGGCCCGGCCGTCGGTAACCACGACGAGCAGGGCACGACGGCGGGGATCCCGCAGGCGTTCGGCCGCCAGTACGCGCGCCGCCCTGGCCAGCCCCGCCGCGAGGGGGGTCCGGCCGCCGGTGGCCAGGCTGGTCAGGCGGCGGGCGGCGGCCTCGACCGAGGACGTGGGCGGCAGGGCGAGCTCGGCTCCGGCGCCGCGGAACGTGACCAGCCCGACCTTGTCACGGCGCTGGTAGGCATCCAGCAGCAGAGACAGGACCGCGCCCTTGACCGCGCGCATCCGCTGCCGGGCCGCCATCGACCCGCTGGCGTCCACGGCGAAAAGCACCAGGTTCCCCTCCCGGCCCTCCCGCACCGCCTGGCGCAGGTCGGCCGGGGCTAGGGTCACCCGCCGGGCGGGCGCGGGCTGAGCGGGTCCTGGGCCGGGCGAAGGGGCATGCTGCGGCCTGCGGGCGGTGGCAGCTCGGACGGTGGCAGCTCGGACGGTGGCGGGAAGGTGCAGGGCGAAGGGGCGGTCCTGCGGGATGCGGGCGCCCACCGTGCGGCCGAACGGGCCGCGGGCGGCGGAGCGGCGGCCTGGGGCGCCCTCGCCGACGCCGGGCACGGTCAGCAGCCGGGCGCGGAACGGGGCCGCCGGTGATACCGGCGGGCTCGGCGGGGTTTCTGTGACTTGGCTGCCGCGAGGGGACACCGGGTCCGGTGAGGCGGAGTCGCTGTCCTGAATACCGCCGGGGCCAGGGCCGTCGGGGCCGGGACTATCGGGGCCGGGATCTGGGTCGTCGGGGCCGGGATCTGGGTCGTCGGGGCCGGGACCGGGGCCCTCGGGACCAGTGCTCTCGGGACCGTCTTCGGGATCCCCGGGGCCGTCCGAGCCCTGGTTGGCTGCTTCCCGCAGCGCATCGTCGAGGGCTTGCTCGTCGAGCCCGGGAGCGTCGAAGGGGTCGCGGCGGCGGCGGTGCGGGAGCGCCAGCCGTGCCGCGATGCGGATATCCTCCTCCGTCACCATGTCCCGGCCACTCCAGGCGGCCAGGGCGATCGCGGTCCGGGCGGTGACCAGGTCGGCGCGCATGCCGTCCACGCCGAACGCGCCGCAAACGGCGCAGATCTGGCGCAGCGCGGCGTCGGGCAGCTCCACCTGCGGGAGCCGGGTCCGGGCCGCGACCACCTGCCCGGCCAGCGCCGCGGTGTCGGCGGCGAAGCGCCGGCCGAACGCGGCGGGATCCGCCTCGAACGCGAGCCTGCGGCGGACCACCTCGGCTCGTTCGGCCGGATCGGTGCTCGCCGTCACCTGGACGGTCAGCCCGAACCGGTCGAGAAGCTGCGGGCGCAGCTCGCCTTCTTCCGGGTTCATGGTGCCGACCAGCAGGAAACGCGAGGCATGCCGGACCGAGACGCCCTCGCGCTCCACGTAGTTCACCCCCAGGGCGGCCGCGTCGAGCAGCAGGTCCACCAGGTGGTCGTGGAGCAGGTTGACCTCGTCGACGTAGAGCACGCCGCGGTGCGCCGCGGCGAGCAGGCCGGGCTGGAAGGCGGTCGTGCCCGCGGTCAGCACGCGCTCGATGTCGAGCGAACCGGTCAGGCGGTCCTCGGTCGCCCCCACCGGCAGTTCGGCCAACGTGACGGCACGGAGCTCAGGAGAAGAAGCGGCATCGTGCGGCCCCGCCGGGCAGCTGGGCTCTGGCGCGGCGGGATCGCAGATATAAGGACAGCCGGGGACCACCGGCACCGGCGGCAGCAGCGCGGCCAGCCCGCGGACCATGGTCGACTTCGCGGTGCCCTTCTCGCCGCGGACCAGGACGCCCCCGATGGCCGGAGACACCGCGTTGAGCAGCAGCGCCAGCTTCAGGTCCGCCATCCCGACGATGCCGGCGAACGGATAGGCATTGTCCGTCATCGCCATAAAGCCAGTCCTTCCCGGGTTTCCTCGCCCGAAGTCCGGAACACAGGGCAGCCGGAGTCTCTGGCTCCCGGGTTAAGACGGTGACCTCGCAGGTCACCTCCGGTCACAGTTGCGGGACAGCCCCGGATTCGCACCGGAGTTCCTCCGCGTTGCCGCCTCAGCACAGCATGGCATACCAGCCGGCCTGATGGGGGCCAGGGTGGCAGCCGGGCCGATGCGCAGGCAGAACTGATACGCAGGAAGGACGGTGTCCGCTCACCCGCCGGGTACACTGACCCGGGTTTGCCCCGGGCCGTGCGTTGCCAGCCATTCACCAGGAAACTCTCAGCGGGTCCAGGTAGCGTGTGCGAACGGAAACCGGTAGAACCAGATGGCGAATCAAGCCGTCCGCGAGCAGGCGGACATTACTTGCCAAGGACCACGCGACCTGGCATGAAACATGAAATCGGCATGTTACACATATTTCTAGCTGGTGAACGGAGCACGCATGGCGAATCGTTCACGCATCCTGGTGACTGGCGGCGCCGGCTTCATCGGGCGCAGGGTGGTCCGCGCTTTGCTGGCCGAAGGGCACGAGGTTACCGTGGCCGACCTGCGGGCATTTCCCGACACGGCGGTTCGTTCGGTCATCGGCGACTTGTGCGAGGAGGACGTGCCCGCGCGGGCCGTCCGCCCGGGGACCGACGTGATCATCCACCTGGCCGCCATCACCTCGGTGCTGGCGTCGGTACAGGACCCGGTCAGTACCCACCGGCTCAACGTGGACGCCACCGCCTGGCTGCTCGAACTGGCCCGCGAGAACGAGGTGGGGACCTTCCTGCTCGCGTCGACGAACGCCGTTGTCGGCAGTGGCAGCGCCGCGGGCGAGGTCATCACCGAGCGGACCCTGCTCCGCCCGCTCGTCCCGTACGGCGCCACCAAGGCGGCGGCCGAGATGCTGCTCGGCAGCTACGCCAACTGCTACGGCATCACCGGCGCGGCGCTGCGGTTCTCCAACGTCTACGGCCCGGGGATGGCCGAGAAGGACAGCTTCATCCCCCGGCTGATGCGCGCGGCCCGCGACGGCGAGGGCGTCCAGGTCCGCGGCGACGGCAGCATGCTCCGCGACGTGGTGCACGTGGACGACATCGTCCAGGGCATCATGGTGGCCTGGCGGGCCCGGCACAACGGCCCGCTGATCCTCGGTGCCGGGACGTCGGTCACGGTCAGCGACATGGTGGCGACGGCCCGCCGGGTCACCGGCGCCCCCATTCCGGCCGAGCACGTGCCGGTCCCCAACGGCGAGATGCCGGCCGTGGTGCTCGACATCTCGGCGGCGACGGCGCTCGGCTACCAGCCCGCGTACGACCTGGAAGCCGGCATGGCCACGGTATGGCCGGAGTTCGCGCCGGAAGGGATGCGAGCGTGATCTATACGAACCCTGAGGACCAGGTGGTGGACGACGCCGCGGTCAAGGCGTTCATCGACGCCTACGGCGAGCGCGCCACCAGCCTTCCCCCGGTCGCGATCGTGATCGCCGCCTACAACGAGGGGGGCGCCATCGGCCCGGTCATCCAGGCGCTGCCCGCCGAGGTCTGCGGGCTGGCCACGGCGGCCGTCGTGGTCGCCGACGGCTGCGTCGACGACACCGCGGCCGAAGCCGCCGCGGCCGGCGCCATGGTCTGCGACGTGCCGGTCAACCGCGGCCAGGGCGCCGCGCTGCGGCTCGGCTACCGGCTGGCCCGGGAGGGAAGCGCCAGCTACATCGTGACGACCGACGCGGACGGCCAGTACAACCCGGCGGAGATGGGCACCGTGCTGGCGCCGGTGGTGGCCGGCGAGGCGGACTTCGTCACCGGCTCCCGGCGGCTCGGCAGCCAGGAGACCAAGGACATGATCCGCCGCACCGGCGTGCGGTTCTTCGCCAGCACGATCAGCTTGCTGACCGGGCAGAAGATCAGCGACACGACGTTCGGGCTGCGGGCCATGCGGGCCGAGGTCACCGGCGTGGTCGAACTCTCCCAGCCCCAGTACCAGGCCTCCGAGTTGCTGATCGGGGTCATCACGCACGGCTACAAGGTGGCCGAGGTACCCGCTACCATCCACCGGCGGCGGGTGGGTGAGAGCAAGAAGGGCCAGAACCCGCTCTACCGGCTGCACCTCCCGGGCGTGAACAACCTGTTCTACGGGCTGCGCTTCGCGCGGGTGGCCTACGGCACCTGGTGGCGCGAGCGTCAGCGGATCAGCCGGGACGGGCGGTCCGCTAACTCCGGATCGGCGGAGTCCTCGTCGGGCACCGCGCGCAGCGGCCCGGCGGACTCCGCGGCCCGGGCGAACGGCTCCGGCCCGGGGTCGGTCGAGGCCAGCGCCTCTTCGGCGGCGCCGGGCGCGGCCAGGGCGGCGGATCCGGCGAAGAGGACGTAGTGGAAGAACAGGAACCGCAGCAGGAACGTGCCGATGTTGGCCACGCCGTAGACGGCGTCCACGTAGAGCACACGCTTGGCGCCGGTCAGGTGCATCCAGCCCGCCGAGTGGTAGCCGAACTTGGTGGCCAGCGTGAGGATGACCACGACCACCGCGGAGACCACCCAGAACGGCAGGGTCTCCTTCAGCAGGCTCGGACGGCCCTTCCGCTTCCACGCCCAGCGGCTGAGCACGTAGCTCACCAGGGCTCCGGAGAACCAGCTGATCAGGCTGGCCCAGGTGGCGGTCAGCTGCAATGGCCCGGCGCAGATGGTCAGCACGACCTCGGTCGTGGCGAACGCCGTGATGGCCGCGACGGTGAAGCGGCCGAAGCGGATGCCGAGCTTGCTGCGCGCCTTAGCGGCCAACGTGTCGCCGAGCCGATTGGATACCAGAGCCATTGATGTCCTAGGTTAGCTAGCCGACCATGAAGCGAGGAGCAGGTATACAGTACGGAAACCGCAGGCCGGCGGATCTACCCCGGCGAAGCCGCCCGATGCGACTTGCGAGGAGAGTGTTTCAGTAACCGCACTCAGAGCACGTTACCGCCCCGTGCGGCACTCCGCACAACGGCAGCAAAAGTCAAGCCAATCGACAGACGGACAACGGAGAGGGTAGGACCGGAGCATGAAAATCTTGGTGTTGGGCGGGGACGGGTATCTGGGCTGGCCCACAGCGCTGCACCTGTCGGAGGCCGGCCATGAGGTAGCGGTCGCCGACAACTTCGCCCGCAGGCACTACGACAACGAGCTCGGGGTCGAGTCCCTGGTGCCGATCGAGCCGCTGCAGACGCGCATCGCGGTGTGGCAGGAGCTGACCGGCAAGAAGATCGGGCTCTACGTCGGTGACCTGACGGACGCGCTGTTCACGTACCACATCGTCCGGGATTTCGAGCCCGAGGCCGTGGTCCACTTCGCCGAGCAGCGGGCCGCGCCGTACTCGATGATCGACCGGGCGCACGCGGTGTACACCCAGCAGAACAACGTGGTCGGGAACCTGAACATCTTGTTCGCGATCGCCGAGATCAACCCGGACATCCACCTGGTCAAGCTGGGCACGATGGGCGAGTACGGCACGCCGAACATCGACATCGAAGAGGGCTGGCTGGACCTGGAGCACAACGGCCGCACCGACCGGGTGCTGTTCCCCAAGCGGCCGGGGTCGTTCTACCACCTGTCCAAGGTGCACGACAGCCACAACATCGAGTTCGCCTGCCGGATCTGGGACCTGCGGGCCACCGACCTGAACCAGGGCGTGGTCTACGGCCAGCAGACCGCGGAAACGGCCAGAGATGAGCGCCTTGCGACCAGGTTCGACTACGACGCGGTGTTCGGCACCGTGCTGAACAGGTTCACCATCCAGGCGGTCATCGGCCACCCGCTGACCGTGTACGGCGAGGGCGGCCAGACCCGCGGCATCATCGACATCCGGGACACCGTCCGCTGCATCCAGCTGGCGTGCGAGAACCCGGCGAACCGCGGCGAGTTCCGGGTGTTCAACCAGATGACCGAGTCGATGTCCGTGGCCCAGATCGCCGAGACCATCAAGGCGGCCAGCCCGGAAGACGTCACCATCGAGTACCTGGACAACCCCCGGGTCGAGCTGCCCGAGCACTACTACAACGTCAAGCACACCAAGCTGGTGGAGCTCGGCCTCGAACCGCACCTGCTCTCGGACACGCTGATCGAGTCGCTGTTCGAGGTGACCAAGCGGTACGCCCACCGGGTCCGCCTCGAGGCGCTCCGGCCCACCGTGAAGTGGCGCGAGCCCACCGCCGGTTAGCCCGGGGACCGCTCGCCGCTGAGCTGAGAGGGATACCACCGCCCGTTCGGTAAAATGATCTTTATGCCGAACGGGCGGTGGTGTTTTGCATGGTGACCTGGGTCTGCACCACCTGCGGCAACCATTTTCCCGGTCCGTGCCCCGACGTCTGTCCGGAGATATGCACTGTGTGCGCGGACGAGCGGCAGTGGCTGCCGCCGGACGGCCAGCAGTGGACGACGCTCGCCGAGCTGGCCGCGGCCGGGCACCGGTCTGACGTCCGGGCGGTCGAGCCGGGGCTGACCGGGATCGGCGCGAACCCGACGGTGGCCATCGGGCAGCGTTCGCTGCTGGTCCGCACGTCCGCGGGCAACGTCCTGTGGGACCCGTCGGGGTTCACCGACGACGCGGCGGTGGCGGCGGTCCGCGAGGCGGGCGGGCTGGGCTTCGTGACCGCCAGCCATCCGCACTTCTACGGCGCGATCACCGAGTGGGCCCGCGTGTTCGGCGCGGAGATCCTGGTGCCGTCCGATGACGCGGCCTGGCTGCGGGCGGGCCCGGGCGCCGCGGTCCGGACCTGGTCGGGAACCCTCGGCGTGCTGCCCGGGGTGACGCTCGTCCAGTGCGGCGGGCACTTCCCCGGCAGCGCCGTGCTGCACTGGGCCGACGGCGCGGACGGCCGCGGCGTCCTGCTCAGCGGGGACACGATCTTCGTGACGCCGGGCGAGGACCGGGTGACGTTCGTCTGGTCGGCGCCGAACCGGCTGCCGCTGTCCGAGGCCGCCGTGCGCGGCGTCGCCGACGCGGTAGAGCCTTATCGGTTCGACCGGATCTACGGCGGGTGGTGGACCCCGGTGCTGCGTTCGGGCGCGTGGGAGACCGTGCGGCGGTCGGCGGTGCGCTACGTGGAGCACCTGCGGGGCACGGCTTAGCCTTCTTCTTGGCCTTCTTCGGCGAGGACTGCGCTGATGTTGACCTGCGCCGACCTCAGCAACCCCGCCATTCACGGTGATCCCCGCAGTCACGCGGTCCGATTCCATGAATGTGACATTCTGCCCGATCTATGACGCTTGGAGCCATACGCTGGACCGGCAGGGGCTTACATGGCGGAGTGGCCGTCCGCGTGAGGCCAGGGATCGACGCAAGTCATACTGATTTGTCGATCCAGTTGGATAGTGAGACCCAACCTCTTGCTCGACGTCGCCGGATCATGTCGCGGACGTCGAGGACAGTGCCGGGGACCACGCCGATCGCTGCGCCGGCCACGATGCCGAGCGGACCAATGATGCCCGAGACCAGGAAGCCGACGACACCGCCGATGACGAACCCGGTCAGCGTCTTGTGACTGATGGGTTCCCAGCGTGTCTATCGCCTCGGAGGCTTCGACGAGGCGCCGTCGGTATATGCGGTTGGCAGCTGCTTCGATGTCACCGTCGGCGGCTTCTGCTGTGGCCTGCTGTTCGACTTCCCGTAGCACTTCCCTGAAGCGGGCCATGCCACGGTCGCGGCGGAAATCGGCAATGGCCTCCCATGGGAGGTAGCCGACATTCGGGAAGATGATCGGCACTGCGTATCCCCGCAGCCGCCAACTCTCGTCATCGTTGAACCGCTGGGCGGCGACCTCGGCGTGGAAGGTGTCGACCGTGGCAGCGACGTGGCTGGCAGCCGCGATCACGAGGTCATGGTTGGTGTTCTTGATCACCGCACCACGGAGAAGACGCTCGGATATGGCACGTTCCAGCGCGGCGTTATGCTCGTCCGCCCACGTCCAGTCCCGCACGATGCGGTCCAGTTCGCTGGACAGTTGTCGAGGAGACCGCACCCATTCGACCCAGTCGCAGCCCGCCGGGAGCTCATCGCCGAACGGGTCCAGGGTCGCGACCCATGAGCGAGATGTCTCTGACGCCATGACTGTGTGCATCGTCGGCGCTGGCGTACCCGGCACGATCTCCCTGCCCATCGCCAATCCGAAAGATGATGCCTGGGCGGCACTGCGCTGTGCGGCCGTCTGCCATCGGGTCCCATCCCTGGCGGGCTCCAAAGTATCGAAGTAACCGGTAGGTCCGGCGTCCATTCGGAAGACGCCGGCTTCGAGGTAGAGCTTGTCGAAAAAGAGGCTCGCGAACTTAAGGCGTCTTCGCATCGCTGCAACGGGCGCGCCGGCGAGCAATGTGTGGGCGTTCGACCGTAGCGGTACGACAAGGACTGATTCATCGCCTGGCACGCTCAGAGGGTACGCGGCTGGCATCTCGGGGGGAGGGAGAACGCGCCTGCGGACGCTGCCACCGCTAAGGCAGCGTCCGCAGGATCCATGGTGGCAGGACTTCAGGCGGGCCACTGCCTAGCGAGTAGATCATGTTCTGGTAGGGCGGGCGGCGCGGCGTGTTTGGGTTTCCCAGGGTGGGCCCATAGAGGGGGCCGCTCCCGTACGGAGGCGGGCGCGGCGTACAGCGGTACATTTGGGATCCTGCGTCATGCGGACGGGTACGTCCCCGCGATAGCAGTTGGCGGGGTCGCGGCGCGCGGCCCGGCGCGCCGCGACGCGATGGAGCCAGGTGGCTATGGTCGGCCGCTCCCCGTATGGCACCAGAAGCGGCCGATACTGTTAGCCGGGATGTCAGAGCGGGTAACTGGCCTCGATCACGAGACGACGCGCTGAGTTGGCCGGACGGTTGGGGGATTCAACATGGCTCTTAGTGTGCCGCTGGCATGCCTTGGCAGTTGCTCCACACTCGACGCCGCGAGCGACAGTCACATTCGATGCACCCGTCCCCTGGGCGACCTCCTGGGGCCGTTTAGACACTAAGAGGTTGCTGCAAGGCCCCGCTCATGCACCACGCGCCAGGCGCTCTCAACGTGCGGTTGGGTGAAGAGGGAGGACTTGCGCTGATTCCATCGGCGAACCTCTTCGTGGGCGACACCGCTATTCGCCATTGCAGTGGCGTCGTGAGTCATGACCCAGTGAACTGTCGCAAGAAGCTCCAATCCGTAAGTGCTCTCGAAACCCTCGATTTCACTTAGTACCGAATGGATCCGCGCAGCGGTCGCCGGATGGCTGGCGATATACTTATCCAGCCCCTCGTAGATCTCGGGTTTCACCCGGATTGGCTCGGCCTTGGTGATGGGCAGTGAGCCGTCCCCGAAACCGATGATAAAATGCCCTTCCATGGCGCGCAGAGATTTTCGCAGGTCGTCCGCGTACGGACCATATACAGCCGCGCTGAAGACCAGCCGAAGCGCTTCCCCGTTGGCCTGGAGGAAGTAAGCGAGCTTCTGGACCTCAACGAGCGTCGGGGGTTCGAAAGAAACTCGCTCATACTCCCGCATAAGCGCCAGCAGCGCGGCGCGGGCCGGCGTCAGTTTCGGCGCCGGTTCACGGCTTGGCTGCTCAGCAGCGCTCGGAGCACCCATTGGAGCGAAGATGCGTACATCGACAGCGCCAGCAAGCGGCTCGAGAGAGCGCAGCATTCGTGGCTCGACCTCACGCCAATCCAATCCGCCATTGCCGCATCCGAGGGGTGGGATAGCAATGGATGTGATGCCGAGTTCGCGGATCACCCGGGTCAAGTCGCGGAGGCCGGTCTCGATGTCGATGAGCTTGGATCGGGCACGCCAGTGCCGCTTCGTAGGGAAGTTGATGATGTACCGAGGACCAGTCAGAGATCCGGTCTCCCATACGTGCATGCGACCGAGCGTGACCTCACCCCGCTTGCAGGCCGCCTCATAGTCCTTGAACATCGCGGGCCACGCCTTCTTAAACTGCAGGGCAATCCCCTTGCCCATGATGCCCTCGGTGTTGACGGTGTTGACGAGCGCCTCGACGTCCTGCGTGAGGAGGTTCCCAGTACCTCGTGTGATCGGCATCGGCATCCCTCAGAAATACCACTCGGCACTGACAACGACAGGGGTCGACTGACCAGCCGTACCCAGTACGCGCTCGACCTGAGCACGGGCACGCTCGGTCTTCGTCGCGATTCCTTCGATGACCTGCCACGGAACACGGGGGTGGACGATGCACTCCGCTTGGCGGCGTTCCTTGCGGTCAGGATCGTCCGGCGTGTTGTTCCAGTACGTCGCCGTCATGAGGGGCCAGTCGATGAAGTCATTGTCATCTAGGTCCCCGTCGTGATCGGTCATCTCGGCGTAGCCCAGCTCCGCGTGGCGGTTGCTGGCAATCACTGTCAGGCCCGCCGCGCGCAGAGTCTGGGTGGAACTCACCAAGTAGACGATCTGTTCGGTGCATGCGGCCTCCTCGCTGACCAGGCCGCGCGTTATGGCGTAGAGCATCGGGCTTCGTGGCGCGAAGTAGAAGGGAACGTAGTCAGCTAGGGTGCCGCCGATTCCGCACGGCACGACGCGAAGGGCGCGGCGCCGCTTGATATGGTCATACCCGATCTCAACCCCAGTGATCTGTCGTCGTCTGCACACGTTGTCCGGAAGCAGTCCGTGCTCGATAACGCTTGGAAGTCGCTCGATTCGCGTCATATGGAGCACACGGGTAGGCACTGGGCGGGTCACAGCCCTATGATGCCTCACCAGCGGCGGGCCGCGCGGTCCCGCAGGCGGCTAGGGCCGCCGCAGCCGCGAGAATCAGGCCCGTCCTGATCACCGCTGGTATGGCTTGCCTCCGACAGACCCACCGTATACCTTCCGGATCTGGATCCCTCCCTTACGTCGTTCCTGCTACCTCCAAGCGGCGAGCAACCCGCGCGGGTCCGTGGCGTGCGCCGTCAGGCGTACGCCACGGCGCGACGCAGCCGGGCCGCCATTGCAGGCCGCTCCCTGCATTACGCCGGGAGCGGCCGATACTGTTAGCCGCGATGTAAGAGCGGATAAGTCGCCTCGATCATGAGCCGGTGCACTGAACTGGCCGGACGGTTGGGGGATTTAGCCAAGATGCCTCTTCTGTGCAGAACGTCACGTCATGCCAAGCCAGCGTGCGGCCAGCCTGCGGGAGCCACGTCCTGGCACGGGGAGAAGCTGGA
>JBKQQQ010001146.1:0-3084 GCA_052144275.1 Streptosporangiaceae bacterium | reverse complement strand
GAGTTACCAGTTCTGGTGCCTTGCGAGCCTGTGGCGGACATGCCGCCGGAGCCAGGGATGGTTCCCGTCGAGGCAAGACAGGGCAATGCCGAGCTGCCCGCTGGGGCATGGGCCGGCCAGGCCCGCGCCGCTGAACGCTTCGGCCAGGGCCCGTGCCTATTACGACCAGCTCCGCGCCTGCGGCCTCAGCCACTGCGTTGCGCTCCGCCGGCTCGGCAACAGGCTCCCGGGGGCGGCGTCACTGAACGGGAGCATGCCGCGTGGTGGCCCTGCCAAGCTCGCGGGCGCAGGCGTCCCCGCGGGTGACCGCAGTGTTTGCCCCGGTCGCGGTCCCGGGGTTCGACGGTGGCCCCTTGGATGTGGCGGTGCCCAGCGGGCGGCCGATCCGAACCCCGAGACCGCGGTCCTCTGTCAGGCGGCGTCAGGCGGCAGCCCTGGCCCACGGCTCACCAGCCCCGAACCACAGAAAGGCGCGCAAACGCGAACCCGGCGCCGACCCCGGGCTATCAGCGTGCCCAGTACCAGCAAGCCTGCCATACCAAGATCCTTTACAGAGGAAGGGGTCAGCTCGACGCGCTATTCGCGGAATCGGGTCAGATAACCCAAAGATGATCAGCGCCAAGCCCTGCCGTTTATGGAGGGCACTGATAGGCGCGCTCACCAGCACGGGAGGCCTCCGCATGGATCACCGATATCAAACGCACCCTCCAGCGCATCATCCGCGACCGGACCCGCGCTCTCCTCGTACTCCCTTGTGAGACCCAGATCACAAATGACTTTGAAAATCGCAGCTCAAAGCCACGAAGAAACGATTACGTCCCGGTCAGCGGGGTCAATGCTGAATCCCGGAGGTTGACAGCCGGCGGTTGTTGCCTGTTAAGGTCAAAGCGATCCATAGCCGGTACTCTTCCGGTTAAACGTCCATATATTCAGCGCGACAGAGGACTCCTTGGCACCAGGCCGGAGTACGTGTCCATGCGCTGGCCGGCGGCACGTCGACGGCGGCGACCGGGCGGCTCGAGCGCCGCCAGCATGGCAGAGAAACGATCCTCATCAACCTCAGGGTCGCCATACCACTCACGACAGGCATCCGTCTCGGGCGAAACCTGCCTAATTAAGCGGAGAGTCCTAAGCGGCCGGCCCATCGGCGTTGAGCTTCCCGGCCTCACAGCAACTGCATCCGCAATAGCCGTTCCCAATGAAGGAAAGAGGAGCACGATGATAGACCCGGGAATTACAGTGTTCGAATTACAGTGTCCGGGAATGATCTTGCGCTGCCTGGAAGGGCAGCGACAGCGACCAGGAGCTGTGGTATCCGTCGCTCGACGGGTCGAGCTGGCCTGGCCGGCGCCGGCGGTGATTCCCGTTCAAACTGGCCGGAATGAGCCGGGGAAGACAAGCGTAAACAGCATTAGCGCGTACCTTGCAGGCAAATGCGCGTCCGGGATCGACGCGATCCGGACACACCCGTGGGTCCTCGGCGCTGCCGCCGGCACTCTAGACGACGAGGCGATCGGCACCTGGGCATGCCAGGGCATTGCATGGGGCGAGGAATACTACGGCCGCGTGTTCGCCGCCGCCAGGTCCGCACCTGGCCTGCCCGCCGCGACGGCCGCCGCGTTCGCCTGGCTCAACGAGAGCATCTGTCCCGAGGCCGACCGGCTTAACAAGCTGGCCGCCGGGTATCCCGTCGCGCCCGGCGCGCACGAACTGCGGCCGGACTTCACCGGCTACGGCGCGTGGATGCTGGTCACCGCCCGGAAAGGACCGGCGGAGGTCCTGACGGCGCTATACGCGTGCGAGGACTCCTGCCACCGGGCGTTCACCGTCGTCCGGGACGCCTGTCCTCTCGCCGATGTGGGGGCACTAACGCATGACGCCGCCGTGCGTGATCACCGGCGGGCAGGTGAGCTGGGACTAGGGCCGCCATCGGCCAGATGGGTCCGGTGGCCGGTTCTGCCCGGATTCTTCCCGGTCCTGGCCTCAGTGCCGCCGGCGCTGGCCATAGCCGCTACCGGGGCGCTGGCATGAAAACGGCCGTCCTGGCCGCCAGCGGCCTGCTCATTGCCATCGGGTCCGTCCCGTACCTGATTGAGACCTTGCGCGGGACCGCAAAGCCCCAGGTAGTGTCCTGGGCCGTGTGGGCCGCGTTGCTGGCCATCGGCAGCGCCGCCGCGCTGTCCAGCGGCCAGGTACCCGCCGCTATCTACGGTGCGCTCTGCGCCGCCGTGGACGCACTCGTCGCCGTGCTCGCGCTGCGCGGGGCAGACCTGGCGTTCCGGCGGCTGGACTTCCTCTGCCTGGCTGGTGCGGTAGCCGGCCTGGTGCTGCTGGCCACGGTACGGGCCCCGGCCGCCGCGGTCGCCGTGTCGGTGGCAGCGGACCTGATCGCCTACATCCCGACCATCGTCCATGCCTGGCGGGAGCCGCACGAGGAGACCTGGTGCGCATACGCCCTGTATGCCGCGGCGGCCTGGCTGGCGCTAGCGGTCGCCGACTTCGGCGTGTTCGCTGCCGTCGCCTACCCGGCCTACCTGGCGGTCGCAGACACCGGGATGACCGGCATCATCTTGGCCAGGCGCGGCACTGTGCCGGAATCCGGTAGCCCGGCCCCTACTGCCTGAGACGGCGGGTAGCCCCAGGCAGGGGCTGCATCCCGCGCTGGCACGGGGGCAGCGGGCTGCCGCGGACCGACAGGAACAGCGCCTCAGACGTAGCGGGGCTGCAGTTCCGGCGCCCGCGCAGTCGCCTTTACCGGCTGCTATACCGGTGGCAGTGGCGGCGGTCGGCGAGGACGGCGACGGGAAACTGGGCGGCGAAGATCAGATCGACCCGTTCTGCGCGCCTCAACTGAGGGACGCCGAGTGTTCCGCAGCCGCTCCGATCGGCGGCTTTGCGCGCGCTGTTGGCCTCGCGGCTTGACCACGCTCGGTGACCTGGTGGCGGACGGACAAACTGGGGTTAGCTGGCGGAGCCAGCTGGGACGGTGCTGGGGTCAATGCACCGGCCCGCGACCCGGGGCTGCGGGGCTGCGGGGATGGCGCTTGCTGCCGATGCGTCAGGCAACGACCCTGACGTTTTCCG
>JBKQQQ010001145.1:0-4421 GCA_052144275.1 Streptosporangiaceae bacterium | reverse complement strand
GCGATCGCGGCGATGCCGTCGATCAGGTTGAAGAAGCCGACCACCGCCAGCAGGACTCCCGCGAAGATGATCATCCAATAGCCTTCACCGTGCCGCCCGCCCGCGCTCCTAGCTGGCTTGATTGTTGCCGACGTCATTACGGCCTCCCCAGGTTGAATCGCCGGAACCTTAACTCCCAGCCTTTCGGGCCATCGTGGGATTTCGTCACCCTTGCGGGGGTGATTCCGCCAGCTTGGGCGGCGGGCTGCGCATGGTCATACTCCGCGACCGGGTCTAAAGCACCTGCTAATCATCATTAGCTGGGATAAACCTTGCCCAGCATCTCGAAGCTTGCCGGCCGCCGGGTCCGGAGGACGGCAGCGGCGACGACCCCAAGGCCGAGCCATCCGAGAGCTGCGAAGGGCAGCAGGTCCATGAGCGTCCGGCCGCGCAGGTGAAGGATTCCCCAGAGGGGAAACAGGCGCAGCACAAGGACGCGACGAGAGCAATGAGTACGACCAGCGGAGCCGCGAACCCGGCGTACGAAACGACGATGACCAGCCCGCCTACTACCGCACCGGCGGGGGCCACGTTACTCACGCCGAACGCGGTTACTCGTGCGGACCCGATGACCCCGTGAGCGAGTTCGCGGGCCTCATGCCTGCCGCCGCGGCAGGGCTCCCCTCTGCTAAGGCCCCGACCGATCACAAGTCTTACTCTGCCTCCGTCTCTAGGGGGGCGCCGACGGAAAAGTTAAATTACTTCCACTGCAGTCGGCCGCTAGGGACTTTCGTCCCGGATGATGCTTCCTTTGGACCTCGTCGGCGCTAATGATGAGGGCTGTCGCGCGGCGGGCCAGTTCCGGCGGCTGCCTGGCCCGGCGCCGTCCCGTCGCCAGCGGCCTTGTCGGCGGCGACCCAGTCAGCGCCCGTTTCCTGGCGGAAGGCGGCCACGGCGGATTCGATGGTCGGGAAGAAGTGGCGGGGGTCGATCGTGCGGGTGAGCCCGTAACGTTCGATCTTTTGCCGTACCGGGTCCTTGAGCTCGGCGAACACCAGGCTGATGCCCTGGGCGTTCAGAGTTTCGTCGAGTTCTTCGAGCACGTCGGATGCGGTGGTGTCCACGTCGGTGACCGGCTCCGCCGCGATCAGGATCCACCTGGGCGGCGGGTCGGCCCGGGCCAGCCGCCGGACCTCGTCGCGGAACGTGGTGGCGTTGGCGAAGAACAGCGGGCCATCGAACCGGTAGATCGCCAGACCGGGCAGGTGCTGGGCCTCCGGATGGGTGTGCACGTCGTGGTAGCCCTCCAGGCCCTCCACACGCCCGAGTTCGGTGTCGTAGGGCCACCAGGCGCGCCGGAAGATGTTGAGGATCGACAGTGCCACGGCGACCGCGATCCCAGGGAGCACGCCAAGCAGGGCGACACCGAGGAACGCGGTAACCGAAAGGCTGAACTCCACCTTGCGCTGCCGCCACAGCCGCACCGTTCCCGGGATGTCGGCCAGCGACAGCGATGCGGTGATCACCACCGCGGCCAGCGCGGGCTGAGGCAGGTTCCGGAACAAGCCCGGGACCAGCACGATCATGAGAATGATCACGGCCGCTCCGGTGACCCCGGTGAGCTGGGTTTTCGCCCCGGATCGTTCGGCCACCGCCGTCCGTGACCCGCTGGTGCTGACCGGGAACCCCTGGAAAAGGCCGGCGGCCAGGTTCGCCACGCCGATCCCGGTCATCTCGCCGTTGCCGTGGACCTCCTGCCCGGTGCGGGCGGCGAATGCCGACGCGGTGGAGATCGTGTCGGTGAGGGACACCAGGGCGATCCCCAGGGCTCCGGCGAACAGGGGCCCGAGGTCGGCCAGGTGGATATCGGGGATAGTGAGCGGCGGGAACCCCTTGGGCAGCACTCCCACCAGGCTGACGCCATGATCGGCCAGGCTGAAGACCGACGTCGCCGCGATCGCGAGGACGACCATGATCAGCACGGCCGGGATCTTCGGCAGCCAGCGCTGCAGCATCAGGATCAGCGCGATCCCGGTGATCCCGACCGCGGCCGCGGCGGCGACCGCCTTCCCGTCGGCTAGGCCCTTGACGAAGCCGGTGATCTCGCCGAGGAAGCCGTCGGCCTCGACCTTGAACCCGAACAGCTTGGGCAGCTGCCCGACCAGGATGGTCAGCGCCAGGCCGTTCATGTAGCCGATCATCGTCGGCTTGGAGATCAGGTCGGCTATGAACCCGAGCTTCGCCACCGCGCTCACGATCATGATCGCCCCGACGATGAGCGCCAGCATCGAGGCCAGCGCGATGGCCCGCTTCGGGTCGCCGTCGGCGCCGGCCAGCGGCAGGATCGTCGCGGCGATCATCGGTCCCAGGGAGGAGTCCGGGCCCAGCACCAGGATCCGCGACGGGCCGGCCACTGCGTAGCCGAGCAGGCACAAGATGGACGTGTACAGTCCGGTGATCGGTGGCAAGCCTGCCAGCTCTGCATACGCCATGCCCTGCGGGACCAGCAGCGTGCTGAGCACTATCCCGGCGACGACATCCCTGGCCAGCCATTCCCGCCGGTAGGACCTGACCGTCTTCAGGCCAGGCAACCATCTGAGCACCTGCACCACACCCCGGCCATCATCGGACGCAACCACATCCTCCCCTTCCGGGCAAGCCGGCGCCTCACCCGCGCCGGGGTGAAAGCAGGATGCCGGAGCGGACGTGCCGGGTCACTGCGGGGCGAGCAGACCGAAGTGCCGCAATCCGGCACGGCCGGCGTGTCCTAGATCATGGTCCGCGGCAGGATCATTGCTCCGGTAGCGGCGCCACTAGGTGCATGTCCACCACTTCAAGCCCGAGCCCGGTGATCCGCTGCACGAGTCCCATTAGGGCCGCTTGATCCGGTAGCTCGGCGCGCACGGTGGTTATGCCCCGGCCCACTGTAACCTCGCAGTCCTCAAGTTCCGCGCGGACCACAGAACCGGCTTGACCTGCGAAAGTAATTTCATACGTTTGAGGTCGCATTAGAATCACATCTTGAGATCTTGTCGTTCACTTGCCGTTCATCTGTGCTGCCAGCATGGCCGGCGCGCGGGTCTACATCGTCACCTCTTCGAGGGTGACCCAGGACGATCTGCCTCGTTGGCGGACCTTCATCCCTTCCCGGGAGACGCCATGCGGCGTTTACTAATTGGAGTTGCCTTCATTGATCAGCAGGAATAATTGTGATGGGACGCGTGGTGCCAGAGAGCGCAGCCGTCGAGCACGGTGCCTCTCGAGACCCGCAGTTCGCGCTGACGAAGTTCAGGCCGCCGACGTTGCCCGCCACGCTGGTCATAAGATCCGAGCTGCATGACCGGCTGACAGCAGGGGCGGGCCGGCGGCTGACAGTTGCCGTGGGGTCGGCCGGGGCGGGCAAGAGCGTGCTGCTGGCGGACTGGGCGGCGGCACGATCACCTGGGGTTACGTCCTGGCTGTCCTGCCATGGCGCCGACACCGACGCGGTCCGGTTCTGGGCCGGGTTCATCGACGCCCCTCGTGTCATTGACCCGAAGTTCGGCGCCGATGCCGCTGACCTGCTGGCGATGGACGGGCAGATGTCAGCTGATGTCATCGCGTCGATCGCCAACGATGCCGCCAGGCTGCCCGCGGGGTCGGCGATCATCGTGGACGACTTCCATATCGCGGCGCCGGCCGTCTCCAGGAACATGATCGAACTGGTTGAGTGCTGGCCGGCTAAGAGCGTTCAGCTGGTGCTGGCCAGCCGTTATGATCCTCCGCTGCGGCTGCACCGGATGCGGGTCTCCGGTGAGCTGTGCGAGATACGCGATCATGACCTGTACTTCTCCCTGGCCGACAGCCGCGACCTGCTGGCGAACTTCGGCGTCCAGCTCTCCGATGCTGACCTGGCGATGCTTCATCGACGAAGCGAGGGGTGGCCCGCTGCCTTGCAGATGGCAGCGCTGTCGCTGCGCGGTACCACGGACCCGGAGCGGGTGGCGCGTGCGCTGGAGGTCCGCAGCCAAACGATCGCCGAGTACTTCATCGCTGAGGTCCTGGACCAGCAGCCGCCGGAGGTGGCGCGGTTCATGCTCGACACGTCCATTTTGAACGTGCTGACCGCAGGCGCGTGCACGGCGATCACCGGCAGGCAGGACGCGGCGGCGCTCCTGCGCGGCATTGACACCGCCCACCTGTTCCTGGTGGCACGTGACGAGGAGCGGACCAGTTTCCGGTACCACCCTCTGGTGCGCCAGATGCTGCACGCCGAGCTGCGCGCTAGAGACCAGGCCCGAGAGCACATGCTGCAGCTACGGGCGGCCGAATGGCGCGAGTCAGCCGGTGACACCCGGCGCGCCGCCCGCCACTTCCTGGCGGCGCAGCAGGCCGACCGGGCCCTGGCTCTCCTACAGGACCGAGTCGTGACCGACTTCCTGCACGATCCCGGGCTACCCGCA
>JBKQQQ010001144.1:0-3335 GCA_052144275.1 Streptosporangiaceae bacterium | reverse complement strand
AGGCGGCGTGGCGGGTCGAACTGGACAGCTACGACCCCACCAGGGCGATGGCCGGACGGCACGCCGGTGACCCCATCACCGTCTGCCCCCGCTCCGTCGTCGTGCTCTCCTCCCCCGTGGGCTCTGCTGACGCCGGGCACTGACTCCACATCGGTAAGGCGACCGGGACCGCCCTGCTCATCGAGCAGGGCGTCACGGGCCTGCCCTGAGGCGGCGCACCTCGAGAACGTGCACGCCGAAGGTTTCGAGCCTGGCCAGCAGGCCTTGCAACGCCGCAAGATCGGCAAGCTCGCCGTACAGCACGGTCTCGACCGGCTCGACCGAAGCGGTGAGGTACTCAAAGTCAAGCAGCGCCTCGGGCGGGACGACCCCGGATACGCGTATCTCATAGTGGGGTGGTGGTGCCACTGGCCCCCCAGACTGGTCGGAACGGGCCATCACTTGACCACACGATGCCGCGGCCCGGATCCTGGCGCGCCACCCGAACGGGGTGACTTCTCACCTGGGTGAGGAGCAGGGCAGGGTGATTACAAGTCACCCTGTTCCGGGTGAGACATATTCCAGGCCAATAGCGGATAGACCATCCGATGGGAGGAAGGTTTGGGTCTGGGCTCGCGCAGCTGGCCACCGACAGGCCGCTAGGCGGAAGGTTATGTCAGTGAAAACGGTACCCATGCCCGCCCGGCCCGCGCCGGGCGGCGCCGACCGTGTCCTGCAGGCAAAGATCATGGCGCCCAGCGTGCCCGGCTGGATGGTTCCGCGGCCGCGCCTGGAGAAGCGCATCGACGAAGGCACAGCCGGGCCTCTCACGGTGGTCACCGGGCCGCCGGGTGCCGGCAAGACGATGGCCGTCGCGTCGTGGGCGGCCGCCAAGCCAGGCCCCGTGGCGTGGGTCACGCTCGACCATTACGACAGCAACCCGAAGGTCTTCTGGGCCACCGTCGTGGCGGCATTGCGGAACGCGGGAGTCACCCTCAGGCGCGTATCGGCGGCACCGGCCCGGACGGCCGGCGCCGACCACGTGTTCCTGCTCCGGCTGGCGTCGGAGCTGGCCGCGCAGGACCCGCCGGTGGCGCTGGTCCTGGACGATCTTCACCTGCTGGCGGGCACCGGGCTGATGGACGGCCTGCAGTACCTGCTGCGGAACGCACGGCCCGGGCTCCGGCTCGTGGCCTGCTCGCGGGCCGACCCGCTGCTGCCGCTACACCGCTACCGGCTCGCCGGGGAGCTGACCGAGATCCGCGCCAGCGAACTAGCCTTCAGCGTTCCGGAAGCCGGCTTGCTGATGGCGCAGCATGGCATCACGCTGCCGCCCAGGACGCTCGAACTCCTGACCAACCGGGACGAGGGCTGGGCCGCGGGACTGCGCCTGGCGGCGATCTCGCTCGACGATCACCCCGACCCCGGGCAATTCATCAAGGAACTCGCCGCCGAGAACAGCGCCGTCGCTGGCTACCTGGTAGAGGAGGCGCTCAACAACCAGCCCCCCGAGATCCGGGACCTGCTGCTGAAAACCAGCATCCTGGACCGTGTCAACTCCGGCATCGCCGGTGAGCTAACAGGCCATGAGCAGGCGAGTGCCCTCGCCGCGCTGGTCCGGGCCAACGCCTTCGTCCAGCCGCTCGGGAATGGCTGGTACCGCTACCACTCGCTGTTCGCCGAAGTCCTGCGCCTGAAGCTCAGGCTCGAGTGCCCCGGCGAGATGCCGGACCTGCGCCGCCGCGCGGCCCGGTGGTACCAGGTGAACGGGCTGCTGCTGGACGCCGTCCGGCAGGCCGTGGCCGCCGAAGACTGGCCGCTCGCCGCCCAGATGGTCCTCGACGAGCTCGCGATCGGCCAGCTCAGCGAGCCACATGACCCCCTCGCCGACTGCTTCAGGCAGATGCCGTACAACCCGACGTGGACCGGACCGCAGTCCGCGCTCATCGCGGCCGCACTCGCGCTGGCTGATCTGGCGCCGGTGGCCGCCTGCGCCGCACTCGACGTCGCGGAAGAAATCCTCGGCCGTCTTCCTGACGACACCGAAACCCCGGCCAGGCTGGCCGCCGCGGTACTCCGCCTGATGGTGGCCCGGCGCGCCGGGGACCTCGGCGCCGCGGCAGCGGCCACAGACAAGGTGTCCGGGCTGGTCTCCAAGCTGCCCGGAGACATCCTGACCAGGCACGCTGAGATCCACACGGAGGTGCTGTCAGCCCGCGGGGTGGTGCAGTTCTGGTCGGGACACTTCGACGAGGCCGCCGCGAGCCTCGATGCGGGGACAGCCGCGGCCGCCCTGTCAGGCAGCATGTCTGAGCGCACCGACTGCCATGGGTATCTGGCCCTGCTGGAGGCCCTGCGCGGACGGCTGAACCGCGCCGCCGAGCTAGCCGCCGAGGCAGGCCCGGCGGGACAGGACGGTATCGGGATGGCCAGGCCTGCGTGCGGCGCGGCCGAGGTGGCACTCGCGTTGGTCCATCTGGAGCGCAATGAGCGGCATGACGCGCGCGACCGGCTGAAGCGAGCGGACGCCGCCCTGCGAGTCCGGCCGGACAGGCTGGTCGGCGCCGCGGCCTGCCTGGTGGTGGCGCGCTACCGCCTGGCCGAAGGCCGGGTCAAGGCAGCGTCGGAGATGATCGCCCGGGCACGGCACGGCTGGTCGCCCCCCGGCTGGCTCGATCACACGCTGACGTTGCTCGAATCGCGGGCCTACGCCGCGGCCGGAGACTTCTCGTCCGCCGTCGGCATGGCCGAACGGGCCAACCCAGGAGCTTGTATCGATGCGACCGTGGCGCTGGCACACGCGCGGCTGGATGCCGGCGACGATGAGGCCGCTAGCCAGGCGCTGCAGAACGGCCCGGACGACATCGACGAGGCGCACGATCGCAGCCGACTGGATCACTGGCTGGTAGACGCGCGGCTCGGCTACAGCCGCGGCGGCCAGGCCCACGGCCGGCGATCTCTGCAGCGGGCGCTGGGGCTGGCCGAACCCGAACAGCTCCGGCTGCCGTTCGCCATGCAGGCAGCCTGGATCCGTCCGGTACTACGGAGCGACCCCCATCTTGCCGACGCCCACCGGCACCTGCTCGAGCCAGGCCTCATCGACCCTGACCGCGGCCGGGCTGAGCTACCCGTCGCCGGGCAGGCGGCACCGGTGATCGTCGAGCAGCTCAGCGGACGTGAGCGTGAAGTGCTCAGCCTGCTGTCCGGGATGCTCAGCACCGCCGAGGTGGCCAGTGAGTTGTACATCTCGGTGAACACCGTGAAAACCCACCTGAAGAGCATCTACCGGAAACTGGCGGCGACTCACCGGGGAGAAGCGGTACGCCGCGCCCGGCAGCTCGAGCTCCTGTTAGAGC
>JBKQQQ010001143.1:0-5410 GCA_052144275.1 Streptosporangiaceae bacterium | reverse complement strand
CGGGCGCTGGCCCTGCCGGTGCCGGCCTTCAGCACGCGGGAGGCCATGAACTACCTGTCCGGCCGCCTCAGCACCGACCCGGACCAGCGCAGCGGAGCGATAGACCTGGTCGGGGATCTCGGCTGCGAGCCGCTTGCGCTAGCCCAGGCCAGCGCGGTGATCGCCAGTTCGGGCATGTCCTGCCGCGACTACCGGCAGCACTTCACGCAGCGGCAGAAGCAACTCGTGGGTGCAGGCCGCGCCGAGACGTCGGCCGCCGCGGTCACCTGGACGTTCTCGGCCGAGTTCGCCGAACACCTGTCGCCGGGCGTGAGCATCCGGTCGCTGGTGACGCTGGCCGCGCTGCTTGACGGGCACGGGATACCGGGCGCCGTGTTCACCACCAAGGCGGCCGGCCAGTTTGTGATGAGTGAGGTCGCGCAGCCGCCGGATCCGCAGCGGAGCTGGAACGCGGTTCTCAGCCTGAAGCAGGCGGGGCTGATGGCCATCGACCCGCCGGGCACCCCGCCGGCGGTGCGGCTAAGCCCGGTGATCCAGGCGGCGATCCGCGCGGCCGTGCCCAAGGACCTCTACGACCGGGCGGCCCGGGCCGCGGCGGATGCGCTGCTCGAGATCTGGCCCCAGGACGAGCCGCAATCGCGGCTGGCCGCGGACCTGCGGTCGTGCGCCGTCAGCCTCGGGCAGGCCGCCGGGGACGTGCTGTGGACGGATGGCCGCTGCCACCCGCTGCTGCTACTGGCCGGGCAGAGCATGGACAGCGCGCGGCTGACCGGCCCGGCCGTCACCTACTGGCGCGAGCTCACCGCGGATAGCGAACGGCTGCTCGGTTCCGGCAGCCTGGAAACCCTCGTGGTGAGCGGCTACCTGGGTGAGGCGCTGATGGCGGCCGGCCAGGCGACGGAGGCCGTTCCGTGGTTCCGGCGGGTCCTCGACGGTCGTTCGAGCACGCTCGGGCCTGATCACCCAGCCGCCATCGCGGCCAAGGTCAGCCTCGGCCGCGCCCTGGTGGCCGTCGGCCAGCCCGGCGACGCGGTCGCCGTCCTGGAGGAGGCTGTGGCCGGCAGCGAACTCGTCCGCGGCGCCGATCATCTCGATACCCTCGCCGCGCGCGAGGAGTACGCCGCCGCGGCCCAGGCCGCGGGAGAGCCGGCCGAGGCGATCCGCGCGTACCGGCACTCGCTGGCCGACCGGGAGCGCATCCAGGGCCCCGAGCATCCCGACACCATGACCACCAGCCTCGGGCTGGCCGACGCTTACCTGGCGGGCGGCCAGACCAAGGACGCCATCTCCCAGTACAAGCGGGTTCTCACCGACCGGGAAGGCCTGCTCGGCCCGGACCATCCGGACACGCTGCTGGCCCGCGGCAACCTCGCGTCGGCTAACTTCGCCGCCGGCCGGATGGCCCCGGCGCTGCAGCTCTACGAGGAGACCTGCGCGGGCTACGAGCGCACCATCGGCGCTGACCACCCGACGACCCTGGCCTGCCGGGCGGACCTGGCCCGCGGCTACTACGCTGCGGGCCGGCTGGGCGACGCGATGACGCTGCTCACCGACATCATCGCGCGCGGCGAGCGGGCCCTGCCCGCGGGCGATCCGCTGACGCAGAAGATGCGGGAGACCCTGGCGAACATCACCGGATGATAATTGCGCGGGACGCCCGTCCGGTAACCGCGTGTGCGACCGCATTTGATTGGTTTCCTCTAGGTAAAACGACTATTTACGACGAGATCGACCGATATATTTAACCTCGGCCCGAGACTTGGCTCCGGCTGCACCGACTGGCGATATATACCGATCGGAGGAACCCCGCGTTCGAAGCCTCCGGCACATCTGCACGCCCCGGAATCGCCGCAGTCCTGACGCGTGCGCCCAGACGCATGCTCAATGGGTCTGGATGAGACCTTTCATGATCCTGCGTCGAGCGGCTCTAAGGCCCTGATCAGCGGTCTAGGGCGACCAAGCGGTACTACACGACGACGTGAGCAACTCCTTTTCGGAAGGGTAATTTAGGTCATGAATGAGACCGTGGTGCAGAATGAACAGTTGCGCCGGTATGTCGAGACGCACCACATCGACATGATCCCGCCCGGCGCCCGGCACGGGAAACCGTGGCAGCAGCTCCCGTTCTGGGCTGGCGCCAACATCAACGTGTTCAACGTGGTGCTCGGCGGCGTAGTGGTGGCCATCGGCCTCACGTTTTGGTGGGCCGTCATCGCCATCGTCGCCGGGACGCTGGCGGGCGCGCTGTTCATCGCCCTGCACGCGACCCAGGGACCCAAGCTCGGGGTGCCGCAGACCATCCAGTCCCGCGGCCAGTTCGGCTTCTACGGGGCGGCCTTCCTGTTTCCGTGCGTCCTGCTGCTCAACGTCGGCTTCATCGCGGCGCAGCTCGTTATCGAGGCTGACGCGGGCAACGGGGTCATCAGCTCGATCTCCATACCGGAGTGGATCGTGATCATCGCCGTGCCGGCCACGGTGATCGGGATCTTCGGCTACCGCTGGATTCACCGGGCCATGCAGGTGACCGTGGTCGTGGTCGGCATATCGATGATCATCATGCTCATCCAGGGCATCCGGTTCGGTTCGCTGCCGACCAAGGAGACGTCCATGACCGCGCCGACCATGGGCCTGTTCCTGGCCGGGGCCGCGCTGCTGGTTATCGACATGCTGAGCTGGGCGCCGTTCGTGTCCGACTACACCAGGTACCTGCCGGCCGACACGAGCGGGAGGCGCCTGTTCTGGACCATCTACCTCGGCAACGTGGTAACGACGATCATCTCCTGCGTGCTCGGCGCGTACTTGGCCGCCTTGCTGCCGAACCTGTCGCCGATCGCCGCGATAGGCAAGATCTCCGGCAAGTGGGCGCTGGTCATGCTGGTGCTGAGCCTGATCGGCTCGGACACCCTCAACGCGTACACCGGCGGGTTCCAGGTGCTGGCCTTCGGCAATATGTGGCGCCGGTTCAAGTCGGTATCGATATGGCTGCGCGTGGTGCCATTCTTGTGCGTGATGGCGGTCGGCGTCGTGATCGCACTTATCGGGTACAAGCACTTCGTCAGCAACCTTTCCAACTTCCTCGACGTGCTGCTGACCATTTTCATTCCGTGGTCGGCGGTAAACCTGACCGACTACTTCCTGGTTCGCCGGGGTAATTACGACGTGACGGCATTCTTCATCCCGGATGGCGTTTACGGTAGATTCGCGTGGCGCGGGCTTGTGGCGTACGCGGTAGGACTCGCCGCGCAATGGCCGTTCGTTAGCCAGCCGGACTATGTAGGCCCGCTCGTTAGTCACCTCGGCGGCGCGGACATTTCGTGGCTCGTCGGGTTCTTTGTCGCGGCGGTTGTCTACCTCATTCTGGTAGTCAGCAGCGCCACCGAGACCGGTCGCCACGACCGGCAGGTGGCCGCCACCGGCAGCAGGTGGTAGTAACTCTCGGCTGACGTCCCGGGCGGGCCTTGCGTGGCCCGCCCGGGACGTCGCTTTTCTGCCTGGCTTGCCGCGGGCGCCGGCTCGCCTAGGGATCCGCGCCGACTCGATGTTCCACCGCGCCGGTCATGGCTGGCTCGATGTTCCATCGTGCCGACTAGGCGCAGGCGATTCCGTTGAAGGCGCAGGCCGCCGGGGTCGTCTCGACGCCCTCCGCGACGAAGAAGACGTTCAGCGTGCCGCCAGGCGGCACGACCTCGGCCACGTCGGCCGGCTGCAGCAGCAAGATGCCGTGACTGACCAAGCCGCCCGCGTTCTGGACCGCCGTCACCGTATCGTCGGGCAGCGCGATGACGATCTGCCAGTTGGCGATGGGCTGCGTGCCGTCGTTGACGACTTGCACCTGGCCCTGGAATTCGCCGAACGACTGGCTGTCCACGAGATACCGGACGACCACCTTCGACTCAGGTCGGGCACTACTCGGCGAGGAGCGGGCAGCGGCGCTGGTTCTTGTCCGGCTGCTGGCTGCTGTCCCCGTGCTGGTTCCCGGGACGGTGCTGGCGGTTGGGCCGGTGCGGGGCGTGGGAGCCTGGCCGGGCGGTCGCGTCGAGGCACCGGTGCGGCGCGGCCGGCCGGACGGCGTGGCGGACCCGGACGGGCTGCGCACGGTGGCCTGCCCGGACGGGCTGCCCAGCGGGGCGGCCGACCACGGTGCCGAGGCCTGGGGCGGGCGACCGCCTGCCGCCCCGGGCCGGCCTCCGGCCATCCAGGTGGAATGCAGCGGCGCGACGATGCCGAAGACCGCGGCCGCCGTGACGCCGGCCAGGGTGGCCGACAACGCTATCGCGAACGCCCGGCGGTCCCTGACCAGGGCGGCGCGAATCGCCCGCCGCCCGCCTGCTGGCCCGGTGTCCGCCCTCCGGCTGGTGCCGATCCCCTGCCCGGCGCCGGTCCCCTGCCGGGTCCCGGTCCCCCGGCGGGTGCCGACGCTGGCTGGGCCCGGGCTGAACAGGCGGCTGCCGTTCGGGACGATTCCGCTGTTCAGGTAGACGCCACGCGGCCCCTCGCCGGCGGAGTACTCGAGCAACAGCAAGCTCTGCGGCCGCTGTGCGCTCAGGCGCTTACGGTGGCGACCCGCTGCCCGGCTCGTCATGTGAGCCGTCCGTCCCTAATACCGCGTCTGTCGCCGGAACGATCCCGGCTTCAGTGGTGCGCCTGTGATTCATACGCCGTTGCTCCCAGCCGAGATGCAGAAAACGATTGCTTGTCATTACGTTTACCACTGATGCTCCTGGTACTGACGAAACCTGAGCAACGCATAAGAATTTGGTAACGCTTACGTCGGCCCGGCGCCCGGCCTGGGAACGGGGTCGGCGGCCGAGGTCGTCTGACGCGATGGCCGGCTGCCCAGGCCGGTGCGACGCGGTCGGCTAGCCGGACACCCGCAGGGGTCGCGGGGGCCGGGTCCGCGCCGTCTCCGCCTTCGAACAGCGCAGGCGCCTGCTCGAACCCGCGGGCGCGTGGCGCCGAGGACCAGCGCGTAGATGATCCCGGCCGCGATCAGCGCGATCGCCAGGCGATCGTGAGGTTCTGAGTCAATCCCCGGATCTGGGGATTGCCCAATACGTTCTGCGCGATATGGCTGCCAACGAAGATGTCAATGCCGCCGAACGCGATGATGTACCCGGGCGCAGGGATAGATGATGTACCCGGGCGCAGGGATAAAGGCCGGCGAATTGCGCGCTGCAGCGACTGCCGGGATCCGGTGGCTTTCGGGATGGCGGCCATGGCTAGCAGCCGCTGCAGGGACAGGGGGAGGCCCTGTCAATGGCCACACGAAGGGGCGGAGATCGAGAAACCGCGGTTCGTTCGGGAAAATTCTTTTAATGATGCCGAACGGCTGTGGTACCTGCCGGGGTCACAGCGCGTGCAGTCCATCGAGCACCTGCCTCAGCAGCTGCTTGTCGGTCACCCGCCCCCG
>JBKQQQ010001142.1:0-4422 GCA_052144275.1 Streptosporangiaceae bacterium | reverse complement strand
CGGCCGGTAAGCCCCGAGGACGGATGCCGGATACGATGCCGGCCTCGGCCACGACCGGGTGGAAGGTCACATCGGTGAATCCCGCGTCCCGCAGGGCCGCCTGCCAGAACTCCGGGGTGGCCGGGTGCTCGTGGCCGATACCGAGGCCGTAGCGCACCAGGTTCTTGGCGATCCGCCACAGGCCGCCCGGCCCCTTGGCGGCCAGGGCGACCACCTTCTGGCGCAGGATGTCGCGGTCCCGCCGGCTCGCGCCGCGGCCGAACATCATGTCACCGATGACCAGGCGGCCGCCGGGGCGCAGCCACTGCGCGGACCGGGCCACCAGGGCTCGCTTGTCGGCGTCGACCAGGTGATGCAGCGCGTAGTTGGAGACCACGAGGTCGGTGCTTGACGACCGGAGGTCGAACGTCGTGAGGTCACCGACCTGCGTCGACACGTTGCCCAGGCCGTCCTGCCGGGCGCGAGCGGCCAGGGCCGAGGCCATCGCGCCTGAGATGTCGACCGCCAGGACGGAGGAGGTCAGCGGGGCCAGGGCCATCGTCACGAAGCCGGTGCCGGCGCCCAGGTCTACACAGGCGTCAGCCGGCCGCGGCGCGGCGATCTTCAGCATGTCCTCGAGCAACTGCTCGAACGCCACGGCCGACGTGACGTGGGAATGCCATTGCTGAACACGCCTGTCCCACTTCCGTTCCAGTGTCAACATTTTTCCTTCGCTTCAGCCGGGCCTGGCAGTTTACATTCCTGAAAAACAGTACTTTCCGCTTATGACGACAACATGAAGCAATTCATTTATGAAGGAAACGTGAAGCGTTCTGCCTGGCAGAGGGCGTGCTTGGGGGGCAATGGGGCGTGCTGACGCTTAATTCAAGTGTTACGGCTATGGTCCTGTACTGGCCGAGTTTTCCCTTCATCTTGCGTGCAGCTTGTCGATAGCCGCCTGCAACGAGGAGAGGTAGGCCGCGCTGGTGTAGGTGGCACCGGAGATGGCGTCGACGCGGCCGCTCTGGGCCGACAGGACCTCGGCGCGCAGCATGGCGATGGCCTGCTCGCTGATCTGCTGGGAGGTCGGTTCGGCGGTCTGCAGCAGGGGAACCGAGACATCGGTGATGCGCGTTCCGCTCTCCGTGACCTTGACGTCGAGCACGCCGTAGCCGTACTGCTCCTCCGGGCCCAGGGCGCTGCGGCCCGCTACCGGGCCGGCCGGCGTCCGGCCCGCCATCGACGGGCTGGCGGCGGATGCGCCGCCGGACGGACTGGCGCCGGCCACGGCCGACGGGGCCTGGCGGAGATGGAAGCCGAGGACGCTGATGAAGCCGGCGGCGGTCCCGGCGAAGAGCAGAAGCGGCGCCCGCTGCATGGCCTTACTCCTCACGCCAGACTCCTCACGCCCGTCAGAGGGCGAATGCCTCGTGGTGGATGGCTTCATCGGGCAGGCCGAGCGACCGCGCGACCTCCACGACGCCGGTCACGAACGCCTCCGGGCCGCATACGTACAGGTCGCGCTCTTTCAGGTCGGGGACGGTGTGGCGCAGCGAGTACTGGTCGATGGACGCCGTCATCCGGTTGCCGGTCAGCTCGTGCAGATGGCCGCCGCGGCGCTTGACCAGGTCGGCGATCTCGGTGCCGAGCACCAGGTCCGCGCGCTGCGTGGCCCGCAGCAGGACCACCGGTCGCGCGCTGCGCGGCAGGTCCTCCAGCAGCGCCCGGACGGCGGTCACGCCGATGCCGGCGGCGATCAGCAGTACCCGGGAGCGCCGCTGGGAATGCCGGGTGAAGATCCCGTAGGGTCCCTCGATGGCGACCCGGGTACCTGGCCGCAGCCGGGCCAGTGCGGCGGAGTGGTCGCCGACGCCCTTGACGGTCAGCCGGACGAAGGGCGGCTGCGGCAGCGCGGACAGCGAATAGGGGTGCGCCTGCCACCACATGCCCCGGGTCAGGAAGCGCCAGAAGAAGAACTGCCCGCCGGACACCGCGAGGTGGTCGAGGTGCTGACCCCGGCAGATCACCGACACCACCCCGGGCCCTTCCGGCCGCACCTCGGCGACCCGCAGGCGGTACCGGAAGCTGCGGAGCACGGGCAGGCCCACCCGGTAGGCCAGCACGACGCCGGCCGTGGCCGCCCACGCCACGGACCACACCAGCTGCGTGAGCGGATGGCCGACGAACGACGGGCCGAGCACGATGACGTGCGCGAAGGAGATCGCCAGCGCCAGGTACATGCCCAGGTGCACGGCCCACCAGACCTCCCGCCGCACCCGCTGCCTGATGGCCCGGATCGACATCACGCCGGCCAGGCACATCAGGCCCAGCCCGATGGTGGCGATGAGGACATCGGGGTAGGAGAACATGAGCGTGTTCACCTCATGCCACGGGCCGGACCTGGCGGCCTGCGCGTAACCGGCGACCAGCAGCACCGCGTGCGCGACCAGCAGGCTGATCGGCCAGGGAGCGAGCCGCCGGTGCCAGCGCAGCAGGCCATCTTGCCCCACGACCTGCTCGACGAACGGGATGCGGCTCACCAGCAGCACCATCAGCAGGGCCAGGTAGGTCCCCACCATGCCGGTGAGGTTGCCGGCGAAAGTGGCCAGGCCGCCCGCCGCGGTCAGCTGGCCGATGCTCTCCGCCGTGATGGTCAGCGCGGTGGTCGCCCCCAGCCCGAGGCCGGCCACGACCAGGGCCGCGCCCGCCAGGGCCGGACGCGGCGCGGGGGACCGGCGACCTTGCGGTGCCGCCGCCCGGCCCTTCTGGCGCTTCGGAGCGCCGGCCGCGGTTTGCATCGGTTTGGCGGCAGAGGCCGCCCATGTATTCACATGACCAGAATGCGGTTCAACGGTGACAACATCATGAAGCCCCATCTCGCCTGGCTGGCGTTACCCGCTTCCAGACGTGCGTCCGGCCGCACCTGCTTCCAGCCGCAGCGCGAGCCGGGGGCAGAACTGGACGGCGGCCGACGCCTCCCCGCGCAGCGCGGCCGGGACCGCGCGGCCGGAGAGCAGGGGATAGCCCCAGTCGTCGAGGGTGATCAGCTCTGGCAGCAGTTCGGCGCACAGACCGCGTCCATCACAGGCAATCAGGTCCACCGCCAGCCGGACCGGCGCGGTCACGGCCGGGCCTCGCTGCACCAGCCGCGGGCATGCAGGTCAGCTTCGGCGCCGAAGACGCGCAGCGCGCTGGCCACCATGAGCGCCGTCCCGTCCGGATGCCGGCACGCCCCCCGGACCTGCCCCAGCCAGCGGTGCACCAGGGTCAGGTCGCAGGCGCCGCCCGCGGCCAGCCGCTCGAGCTGGCCGGCGATCGCGTCCAGCCCGAAGACGCACGGCCCGCACTGGCCGGCCGATGACCGGGCCAGGTAGCGGGTGATCCGGGCGGTCTCGGCCAGCCCGCAGGCGGTGCGCGGCAACACGGCGATCACCCCAGCCCCCGGGCTGGCGCCGACCGGTGCCAGCCCCGCCGACGAGAACGGCAACGGCAGCGCGGCGGCCGCCTCGGCCCAGGTGCCGAAGTACCCGCCGATCAGCAGCGCGCCCAGCGCGCCGGGCGGCGCGGCGGCTCCTCCGGCGAGCTCGATCAGCGCGCCGACCGGCGTGCCGGTCTCGATCTCGTAGACCCCGGGGCGGTGCACCGCACCGGCCATGGTGATGAGCATGGAGCCTGGTTCTCCGGGCGAGCCGACCGAACGGAACCAGGCCGCGCCGTGCCGGAGGATCAGTGCGAGGTGGGCTAGGGTCTCCACGTTCTGCACCAGGGCCGGCCCGGGACGGTGTTTGCCGCTGCCGCCCAGCCGCTTGCCGCTGCCGCCTAGCCGGGGTGGCCGGCCGGTGGGCGCGGCCACCCCGCGCTCCACCCAGTGCACGACCGCGCTCGCCTCCCCGGCGATGAACGTGTCGGCGGCCGTCAGCACCTGCACCGGGACGGGATCGGTCCCGGCCGCCCGCCGCTCGGCGACCGCGTGGTCGACGATCTCCCGGACGCTGTGGTGCACCACCATCACGACCTCGCGGGCGCCCGTCAGTTCGGCCGCGCCGACCGCGCCGTCCAGCACCAGGTGCGGCGCCACCGCGAGCAGGACCTTGTCCTTATCGCTGGCGGGCTCGCCCTCCACCCCGTTGGCGATGACCCTCGGGACCGGCCAGGCCGCGGCGAGCGCGCGCAGCTTGACCGCGGTGGGGAAGCCGGCCCCGCCGCGGCCGGTCAGGCCCGCGCGCTCGACCTCGGCGATGAGATCGTCCCGCCGCCACGGGTCGGCGCACGACGGCCGGTTCCCGTGCCGGGCCAGGTGCCGGGCCAGGGTGCGGTCGGCATAGTCGCCCGGCAGCAGTCGTGACACGGTTCGCGCGCCTAGGGCGGAGCGGGTCACGGGCGCACCCCCGCCGGGGCCCGGTCGTCTCGTGATGCGGTGCCGTTCGCCGGCGAGTCCGGAAC
>JBKQQQ010001141.1:0-5975 GCA_052144275.1 Streptosporangiaceae bacterium | reverse complement strand
CGCGACGGGCTACCGTCTTGACCATGAGCACGGACCTGACCGGCGACCCGGACAATGCGGACAGCGCGGCCCGGTCCGGCGCCTTCCAGGTGCACCTGGACGTGTTCGAGGGCCCGTTCGACCTGCTGCTCGCGCTGATCTCCAAGCACAAGCTGGACATCACCGAGGTCGCCCTCTCCCAGGTCACCGACGAGTTCATCGCCTACATCTCGCAACGCTCCGACCGCTGGGACCTGGACCAGGTCAGCTACTTCCTGGTCGTCGCGGCCACCCTGCTCGACCTGAAGGCCGCCCGGCTGCTGCCGTCGGGGGAGGTGGAGGACGAGGAGGACCTCGCCCTGCTCGAGGCCAGGGACCTGCTCTTCGCCCGGCTGCTGCAGTACCGCGCGTACAAGGAAGTCGCGGCCATCTTCGCCGCCCGGATGACCGCCGCGGCCCGCCGGTTCCCGCGCCGGGTCCCGCTCGAGCCCCGGTTCGCCGAGTTGCTCCCCGAGGTGCTGCTCGGCCTCGGCCCGGCCGAATTCGCCCGGCTCGCCTCGCTGGCGCTCACCCCCAAGCCGCCGCCGAAGGTCGACACCGAGCACATTCACTCCCCGGTGATCAGCATCAGGGAGCAGGCCGCTTTCATCGCGGCCCTGCTGCGGGAACTCGGCCGGGCCAGCTTCCGGCGGCTGACCGCCAACGCCGCGGGCAGCTACGAGGTGGTGGCCTCGTTCCTGGCCCTGCTCGAGCTGTACCGGGAGGACGTGGTGTCCTTCGAGCAGGTCGCCCCGCTCGGCGAGCTTTACGTGACATGGACGGGCACAGCGGACACTGATAGCGTCAATGAGCTGACGGAAAGCGACGACGACGAATGACCAGCGAAACCCCTGAGAACCCTGAGGTCCCCGAGGCCAGCATTGAGGCGAATGGCGAGGCGAATACCGGGATCGGCGCCGACGCCAGCCCTGGACTCCGCGCCAGCCTCGAGGCGATCCTGCTGGTGGCCGACGAGCCGGTACCAGTGGTGGTGCTGGCCCAGGTGCTCGAGCGCCCGCGGAACGAGGTGACGGCCGAACTGCACGACCTGGCCGCCTCCTACGTCGCCGAGGGCCGCGGCTTCGACCTGCGCGAGATCGCCGGCGGCTGGCGGTTCTACACCCGCGAGGATTGCGCGCCGCTGGTCGAGCGTTTCGTCAGTGACGGGCAGGAGGTCCGGCTGACTCAGGCGGCGCTGGAGACCCTGGCCGTGGTGGCCTACCGCCAGCCGGTGAGCCGGGCCCGCGTGTCGGCGGTGCGCGGCGTCAACTGCGACGGGGTCATGCGCACGCTGGTGCTGCGCGGCCTGACCGAGGAAGCGGGCACGGACAAAGAGACCGGGGCCATCCTGTACCGGACCACCGGGTACTTCCTGGAGCGGCTGGGCCTGGCCAGCCTGGACGACCTGCCGGATCTCGCGCCGTTCCTGCCGGAGAACATAGAGGACATCGAGGATGAGAACGCCCGATCGTAGATTTCAGGCCGACAATGACGAGGACGACGACTTCGACGACGGCGAGAGAGACTCCCTGACCGACGTCCCGGGTTCCATGGGCGGGGTCCGGCTGCAGAAGGTCCTGGCCGAGGCCGGGGTCGGCAGCCGCAGGCACTGCGAGGAGCTCATCGGCGAGGGCCGGGTCGAGGTCGACGGCGAGACCGTCCGGCGGTTCGGCGCCCGGGTCGACCCCGACCATCAGGTGATCAGGGTGGACGGCAAGCGCATCCCGGCCAAGCCCGGCGTGGTGTACCTGGCGTTCAACAAGCCGCCCAAGGTGCTGACCGCGATGTCGGACCCGCGCGGCCGCCGGACCGTGGCGGACTTCCTCGGTGACCGGTCCGAGCGGCTCTTCCACATCGGCCGGCTCGACTACGACACCGAAGGCCTGATGCTGCTCACCAACGACGGCGAGCTCGCGCACCGGCTGGCCCACCCCAGCTTCGAGGTGGCCAAGACCTACCTGGCCGAGGTGACCGGCCCGGTGCCGAAGGACCTCGGCCGTCGCCTGGCCACCGGCGTCGAGCTCGACGACGGCGTGGCCAGCGCCGACCGGTTCCGGGTCGTCGACCGGTCCGGGAACCGCGTGCTGGTCGAGATCACCCTGCACGAGGGGCGCAAGCACATCGTGCGGCGGATGCTGGCCGCGACCGGGCACCCGGTCAGCCGGCTGGTCCGCACGGACGTGGGCCCGATCAGGCTCGGCAACCTCAAGCCGGGTACCTCACGCGAGCTGACCACCAGGGAAATCGGCGAGCTGTACGCCGCGGTCGGCCTGTAACCTGTGTGGCGATAGGAGGGCCTATGACAGTCAGGGCTGTGCGTGGCGCGGTGCAGGTCGATTCCGGCGACCGGGACGCCATACTCGAGGCCACCGCCGAGCTCGTCACCGAGGTGATGGCCCGCAACGACCTCACTACCGACGACGTGATCAGCGTGCTGTTCACGGCGACGCCCGACCTGACCGCCGAGTTCCCCGCGCTGGCCGCGCGCAAGATCGGCTTCCACGACGTGCCGCTGATCTGCGCCTCCGAGATCGCCGTGCCCGGCGCCATGCCCCGCGTGGTACGGCTGATGGCGCACGTCGAGACGGACCGGCCGCGGTCCGCGATCCAGCACGTGTACCTGCGGGGCACCGCCGCGCTGCGGCTCGACATCGCCCAATGAAGGTCGCGGTCCTCGGGACGGGGCTGATCGGGACGTCGGTCGCGCTCGCGCTGCGCGAGCGCGGCGTCGGCGTCTGGCTCTCCGACTCCGACCCGGAGGCGGCCAGGCTCGCGGCCAACCTAGGCGCCGGCGAGCCGCTGCCGGACAGCGCCCACGCGGACGTGGCGGTGATCGCCGTGCCGCCGGCCGCGGTGGCGGCCACGCTGGCCGCGGCGCAGGCCCGCGGGTCTAACGGCCTGGCCCGCTGCTACACCGACGTCGCCAGCGTGAAGCAGCTTCCGGTGGCGCAGGCCCGGGCCCGCGGCTGCGACATGACCAGTTACGTGCCCGGGCACCCGCTGGCGGGCCGGGAGAAACACGGTCCCGCGGCGGCCCGCGCCGACCTGTTCCTCGGCCGGACCTGGGCGCTGTGCCCGGCTCCCGAGACATCCGAGCAGGCCATCGCGGCGGTCACGGCCCTGGTCCGGGAGTGCGGGGCGGTGCCAATGCGGACCGACGCGGCCGCCCACGACCGCTGGGTCGCGCTCGTATCCCACGCCCCGCACCTGGTGGCCGCGGCCATGGCGGCCCGCCTCGAGGCCGCCCCGCCCGAGGCGCTCGACCTGGCCGGGCAGGGGCTGCGCGACGTGACCAGGATCGCCGCCGGGGACACCGGCCTATGGACCCAGATCCTGGCCGCGAACGCCGAACCGGTGGCTGAGGTGCTGGCCGCGGTGGCCGCTGACCTGGCCGAGGCCGCCCGGATGCTGACCGACGGCGACCCTAAGTCAGTCGCCACGCTGCTGGATCACGGCCAGGCCGGCGTGGCCAGGATCCCCGGCAAGCACGGGGGCGAGCCCCGCGAGTTCACCGCGGTCCAGGTCGTCGTCCCGGACGAGCCCGGCGAGCTGGCCCGGCTGTTCGACGCGGCCGGCGCCGCCGGCGTCAACATCGAGGACGTCAGGATCGAGCACTCGCCCGGGCTGCCGGTCGGCGTGGCGGAACTGTCCGTCCGCCCCGCCGAGGCCGGGACGCTGCTGGACGCGCTGGAGGCGGGCGGGTGGCCGGTCCGCCGCTAGCGTTCCGGCCGCGCCCGTTATTTATCCCGAACGATCCCGGTGCCTGCCCCGCCCGCCCGTGCGTGCCCGGGCCGGTGCGGATCCCGTCGGTGATGCGTACCGGCACGGGCTGGCGCCCCGGTAGCATCGCACGGGTGAAGACTTCAGCCAGCCTGGACAGCGACCAGGAGAGCGAAACGGATAGCGGGTCCAGGCTCGTCGTCGCGGTCGACGGGCCCTCCGGGGCGGGCAAGTCGAGCACTTCCCGCGGCGTGGCCATCGCACTGGGCCTGCGCTACCTGGACACCGGGGCCATGTACCGGGCGCTGACCTGGTGGCTGCTCGAACGCGGCCTCGACACCACCGACCCCGAGGTAGTGGCCATGCTGGCCACCGGGCCGGTCATCGAGGTCAGCACGGACCCGCGGGCGCCGTGGACCCGGGTCGACGGCACCGACGTATCCGAGGCGATCAGGACCCAGGAGGTCACCGCCGCGGTCAGCGCCGTCGCGGCCGTCCGGCAGGTCCGCGCCCACCTGATCGCGATGCAGCGGCAGATCATCGCCAGCGCCGCCCCGGGGATCGTGGCCGAGGGCCGGGATATCGGCACCGTGGTCGCTCCCGACGCGCAGGTCAAGGTGTTCCTGACGGCCGACGGCGCCGCCCGGGCCAGCCGCCGGGCCGTCGAGGCCAGCTGGTCCACCCGCGCCGACCAGGACCGGCGCGACCGGCTGGACGCAGCGCAGAGCGGGAAGGCCGCGGACGCGGTCGAGATCGATTCCACTGGGCTCGGCCTGGACGAGGTGGTCGGCATCATCGTCGGCCTGGTCCCGCAGTCCCTGCAGAAGAGCAGGTAATGATGCCGAACGAGGCTGCCCCCGTACCCGTTGTCGCCGTCGTCGGCCGGCCCAACGTGGGCAAGTCGACGCTGGTGAACCGGATCCTGGGCAGCAGGCAGGCGGTTGTCGAGGACACCCCCGGGGTGACCAGGGACCGGGTCGCCTACGACGCCCTCTGGAACGGCCGGGCGTTCACCCTGGTGGACACCGGCGGCTGGGAGCCCTCGGTGGAGGGCACCGAAAGCCTGGCCGCCCGGGTCGCCGCCCAGGCCCGGGTGGCGGTGGATGCCGCCGACGCGGTGCTGTTCGTGGTGGACGCCAGGGTGGGGGTGACCGACGCGGACGCCGCGGTGGCCAACGTGCTGCGCCGCTCGGGCAAGCCGGTGGTGGTCGCGGCCAACAAGGTCGACGACACCCGAGCCGAATCGGAGGTCGCGGCACTGTGGTCGCTCGGCCTCGGCGAGCCCGCCCCGGTCAGCGCGCTGCACGGGCGCGGCAGCGGCGACCTGCTCGACCTGGTGCTCGACGCGCTGCCGGACGCACCCAAGGAGAACGCCGACGCCGAGGGCGGGCCGCGCCGGGTGGCCCTGCTCGGCCGCCCGAACGTCGGCAAGTCCAGCCTGCTGAACAAGCTGGTCGGCCACCAGCGGGCACTGGTCGACCCGGTGGCCGGCACCACCAGGGACCCGGTGGACGAGCTCGTCGAGCTCGGCGGCACCACCTGGCGGTTCGTGGACACCGCGGGCATCAGGCGGCGGTTCAGGGAGAACCAGGGCGCGGACTACTACGCGGCGCTGCGCACCGCGGGCGCGCTCGACCTGGCCGAGGTCGCCGTGGTCCTGATCGACGCGAGCGAGCCGCTCACCGAACAGGACCTGCGGATCGTCTCCATGGTCATCGAGGCCGGCCGGGCCCTGGTCATCGCCTTCAACAAGTGGGACCTGGTTGACGAGGAGCGGCAGCGGTATTTGGAGCGCGAGATCGACCGGCAGCTGCACACGGCCCGCTGGGCACCCCGGGTGAACATCTCCGCCGCCACCGGGCGGCACATGGAGCGGCTGGTGCCCGCGCTGGAAACGGCGCTGGAGGGATGGGAGACCCGGGTGCCCACCGGCAGGCTCAACGCGTGGCTGACCGGGCTGGTCGCGGCGACCCCGCCGCCGGTGCGCGGCGGCCGCCAGCCGAAGATCCTGTTCGCCACCCAGGCCGGCGTCCGCCCGCCGCACTTCGTCCTGTTCTCCTCGGGGTTCCTCGAGGCCGCCTACCGCCGGTTCATCGAGCGGCGGCTGCGCGAGGAGTTCGGCTTCGACGGCAGTCCGGTCCAGGTCTCCGTCCGGGTCAGGGCCAAGCGCGAACGCTCAGGACGCCGCCCCGCTGCCCGGAGCGGACACCGGCGCTAGGCGTGTCACCCAGGTCCGT
>JBKQQQ010001140.1:0-2648 GCA_052144275.1 Streptosporangiaceae bacterium | reverse complement strand
CCGGTGATCGCCGCGGTGCACGGCTTCTGCCTCGGCGGCGGCGTCGGCCTGGCCGGCAACGCGGACATCGTGGTCGCGGCCGACGACGCGACGTTCGGGCTGCCCGAGGTCGACCGCGGCGCGCTGGGCGCGGCCACGCACCTGGCCCGGCTGGTGCCGCAGCCGCTGATGCGCGCCATGGTCTACACCTGCCGGACCGTCACCGCGCAGCAGCTGCTGAGCTTCGGCACCGTGCTCGAGGTGGTGCCGCCGGGCGAGCTGCGCGCCGCCGCACGAGCCGTGGCCGCCCAGATCGCGGCCAAGGACCCCGCCGTCATCCGGCTGGCCAAGCAGTCGCTGAACGGCATCGACCCAGTCGACGTCAAGCGCTCCTACCGGTACGAGCAGGGGTTCACCTTCGAGCTGAACCTGGCCGGCGCCGGGGACCGGGCGCGGCAGGCGTTCGTGGACGGGCCCTGCGGATGACGCCGGAGGACGTCGTCGCGGAACTGCGGGACGGGATGACGATCGGGATCGGCGGCTGGGGATCGCGGCGCAAGCCCATGGCCCTGGTGCGCGCCATCCTGCGGTCGCCGCTGAAGAACCTCACCATCGTGAGCTACGCGGGTCCCGACGTCGGGCTCCTGGTCGCGTCCGGGCAGGCCAAGCGGATCGTCACCGGCTTTGCCTCGCTGGACTCGATCGCGCTCGAGCCCCACTTCAGGCGGGCCAGGCAGGACGGGACGGTGGAGCTGACCGAGCTGGACGAGGGCATGCTGCACTGGGGCCTGCTCGCGGCCGCGCACCGGCTGCCGTTCCTGCCGATCCGGGCGGGCCTGCGCTCCGGCGTGCTCGAGGTCAACCCGGAGCTGCGCACGGTCCGCTCGCCGTACGGCGACCCGTTCGGCATCGGGGAGGAGCTGGTGGCCATGCCGGCCCTGCGGCTGGACGCCGCGCTGGTCCACATGAACCGGGCGGACGCCGCGGGCAACGGCCAGTACCTCGGCCCCGACCCGTACTTCGACGACCTGTTCTGCCTGGCGGCCGAGCGCGCCTACGTGTCCTGCGAGCAGATCGTGCCGTCCCTGTCCGGGCCGCCGCAGACCCTGCTGCTCAACCGGGCCATGGTGCACGCCGTGGCGGAGACCCCGAACGGCGCGCACTTCACCAGCTGCGTCCCCGACTACGGCCGCGACGAGGCGTTCCAGGCGCACTACGCCCGCGCCGCCGCCGACCCGGAGCAATGGCAGCGGTTCCGCGCCGAGTACCTGGACGGTGACGAGGCCGCCTACCAGGAAGCCGTCCGCAGGTGACACAGGAGCCGACGCGGGCAGAGGTCTGCGTGGTGGCCTGCGCCGAGGCGTGGCGCGGCGACGGCGCGATCCTGGCCAGCCCGATGGGGGTGATACCGTCGCTGGGCGCCCGGCTGGCCCGGCTCACGTTCGCGCCCGATCTGCTGCTGACCGACGGCGATGCGTACCTGCTGGACGCCGACGGCCAGGTGGAGGGCTGGCTGCCGTACGCCAAGGTGTTCACGATGCTCGCGGCCGGCCGCAGGCACGTGATGATGGGCGCGGCGCAGATCGACCGGTACGGGAACCAGAACATCTCCTGCATCGGCGACTGGAAGCGCCCGAAGGCCCAGCTGCTCGGCGTGCGGGGCGCGCCGGGCAACACGGTGAACCACCCGGTCAGCTACTGGGTCCCGCGGCACTCGCCGCGCGTCTTCACCAGCGGCGTGGACATGGTCTGCGGCGTCGGCTACGACCGGGGTGCGTGCGAGCTGCGCGTCGTGGTGACGAACCTGGCGGTGCTGGACTTCGGGACCGCGGAACGCACGATGCGGCTGCGTTCGGTCCATCCGGGGGTCGAGGTCGGCGACGTGGTGGCCGCGACCGGCTTCCCGCTGGTCGTTCCCGATCAGGTGCCGGTGACGAGGGCGCCGACGGCCGCCGAGCTCGACCTGATCCGGACCCGGCTCGATCCCGGCGGGACACGGGAGCGGGAGATAGCGTGATCCGCACGCCGCTGACCGAACTCCTGCGCATCCGCCACCCTGTCGTGCAGGCCGCGATGGGCTACGTGTCCGGGCCGCGGCTTGCCGCGGCGACGTCGAACGCCGGGGGCCTCGGCCTCATCGCGTCGGCGACGATGAGCCTGGACGAACTGCGGGACGCTATCAAGGAGACCGCCGGCCGGACCGACGCGCCGTTCGGCGTGAACCTGCGCGCCGACGCGCCCGACGCGGCCGAGCGCATCGGGCTCATCATCGCCGGGCGTGTCCCCGTCGCCTCGTTCGCCCAGGCCCCGAAGCCGGAGCTGATCACGGCGCTCAAGGACGCGGGGGTGACCACCATCGCCTCGGTGGGCGCGCGCAGGCACGCGGAGAAGGCCGCCGGGTGGGGCATCGACGTCGTGATCGCGACCGGCGGCGAGGGCGGCGGGCACGTCGGCGCGGTGCCGACCAGCCTGCTGATCCCCCAGGTCGCGGCCGCGGTGGACATCCCGGTGATCGCGGCAGGCGGGTTCTTCGACGGCCGGGGCCTGGTCGCGGCGCTGGCCTACGGCGCGGCCGGCATCGCGATGGGCACCCGGTTCCTGCTCACCAGCGACAGCCCGGTGGCCGAAGAGGTCAAGCGGGTCTACCTGGCGGCCGGCCTGGACGGCAC
>JBKQQQ010001139.1:0-6551 GCA_052144275.1 Streptosporangiaceae bacterium | reverse complement strand
AGCTGGCCGATACTGGGGTCCAGCCCGCCAGACTGAGCAAGATCACCGAGCCCGAACGACACATGGCGGAATCCCGTGATCCCTGCCAGCACATGCTCCCGGCCCGGCGCAGCCAGCCAGGCATCCAGCCCGATCTGGACGTTCACGTGATCAAAGGCCGGCCACGACCCGGTCACCACCGGCAGGCTGGCCCACCCGGGGCCAAGGTGATCGGACAGCAGCCGCTGCAACTGGTCCTGGGCCCGCGCTGCCACCACCGCCCGGCGCAGCAACCGCCGCCCCAGCCGGAACACGTCGGCGAGTTCTTGCCCAGCCGGCACTCCAGCCGCAGCCGCGCCTGCGCCAGGCGTTCCGGCAGGTTCCCCGTCCCTCATGGCAGCAGCCTACGTAAGCAGGCCCAAGCCAGCTAACCAGACCGCCGGCGGCTACCTTGAGCGCCTGCCCGGACAGCGGCACGGTGCCGGGCCGCGCCGCCGCCCGGAATGAACCCGCCGCAGGCGGGTCTGTTCCAGCGATGGGCCGGCCACCGAGGTGACAAAGCACACGAGATCCCCGCAGCCAGGGCAGCACGACGTCCGGCGCCATTGGCCTGCCCAGTGGCACGGGAATTCAGCTCGCTGCGCCCGGTAAGGTGTGTTACTAGCCTTCCAAGCTGGTCATGCGGGTTCGATTCCCGTCGCCCGCTCCACGGAAATTCCATTTCATCGATAATTTTCGATTTACTGTTCGTCTGATTGCCGTCTGATGCCGTCTACTGATCGGCAAGACGGGTTCGGCCTTCGGCACGCACTCATGCTGAATAGAGGATGTTGCGTGCCCGCATACTTATGCGCTGCCCTGTATATCACTAAACGGCCGCGGCGATCGTCAATTCAGCCATGTCGTTCGTATCGGGGCATGCCTCCCTGCCGAGTATGAGCGGCTCCGCGAATTCCCACTTCAACCGGGGCTCAGCATCGCAGAACAGCAAGTTCGGGGCGCTATAGGATCCGCAAGGAACCGGCAATTTCGAGGGCTTGGTCAATCGACTTTGACCGGTGAGTCCCGGTCCATGACCGCCCCAGTCACTTACGTGTGCGACCGGACGCATCCATAGGCAGTATCCGCACCCTGAAGCGGCTCGCTCATGGCTGGATCGTGGATCGGGCTTCGCTGAGGGCCTGGGTGGCCTGGGTGAGGGTGTAGGCGAGCGCCTGATCCCAGCGCATGTCCGCACCGCTGGCGCGGAGTTCCCGGGCGCGCTCCTCGCCCAGAGCTTCGGTCACAGCTGAGCTGACCAGCTGGGCGAATATCGGCGACTCGGGTATGCAGGTTGCGGCGGCGCCCTGGATGATCGCGGCAGCATCAGGCCGGGTGGCGGCGAGCGCGCCCGCGATCATGTAGAGGGCGAAGCCGACCCGGATACGGTCGCCGCCCCACTGGAGGCTGGCGATGGCATGGCTGCCGAGCTCGAGCGTGCCGGCCCTGTCGTTGAGGAGAAACGCGATCGCGGTGGCCCAAACGAGGTCGCGGGCGCTGTGATAGCCGAGCGCGGTGCCGAGCTCGCGGCTTTCGTTCAGGCAGGCGCGGGCCTGGCCGGGGTCGGTGCCGGCCACGGTCGCGCCGACGGCGAGCAGGCTGCTCGTGATGAGGGCCGGGGCGCCGGCCTGGCGGGCGAGCATGACTGCCTCGTTAGCCAGCGGGGTCGCCGTAGGTGCGTCACCGACGACCAGGTGATCGGCCACCGCCATGGTGAGGTGGACGGAGGCGTCAGCGAGGTCGCCGCCGGCCCGCGCGAGATGGGCGGCCTGTTCGGCAAAGCGGGCGGCGTCGGCGAACGCGCCGGCGGTGATGGCGATGCTGGAGCGGGCGGCGCAGATGGTCTCCTCGACCCGCCAGTCCGGGCTGGCTTGGCGCGCGTTGGCTTCGGCCGCCCGGCGGCACAGCTCCTGGGCCCCGGTCATGTCCGCGCGGTTGGACGCGAATACTGCGCTGACCGCCAGGGCGAGTGGATAGCCCGGGTGATCGGCCGCGCCAGGCAGCTCGAGGGCCGTTTCGTCGGCCAGTAGGAGCGGGTAAGTGCTCCAGACCTCAACCGGCGCGAAGCCCGCCAGGATCTGGAACGCGGTGCCGACGTTGCCGGTGCCGATCGCCCACGACCAGGCCGCAAGCAGGTTGTCCTGCTCGGCGCTGAGCCGGGCCGTCCAGAACATTTCCTGGTTGGGGTGGCGGGCATGTTCCCGAACCCGTCCGAGAAGGTCCGCGTAGTAGCCGGCATGGCGGGCACGCCACCAGTCGGCCTGCCCGGCTTGGTCGAGGTGCTGCTCGCCGTACTGGCGGATCGTCTCCAGCAGCCGGTAGCGGGTCTCGAACCCCTTGTCCTCGGCGACCACCAGTGACCGCGTCACCAGGCTGGCCAGCAGCTCGAACACCGCTCCAGGATCGATGCCCTCCCCGCTACAGACCGCCTCCCCGGCCTCCAGGGTGCAGCCGCCCGCGAATACCGCCAGCCGGCCGAGCAGGGCCTGTTCGGGCTCGGTGAGCAGGTCGAAGGACCAGTCGATGGTGGCGCGCAGCGTCTGGTGACGTGCCACTGCTCCACGTCGGCCGGCCGCCAGCACCGTGAAACTCCGCTCCAGCCGCTGGGCCAGCTCGGCCGCCGTCATCGCGGGCACCCGCGCCGCCGCCAGCTCGATCGCCAGCGCGATGCCATCCAGCCGCCGGACCACCGCGGCGACCGCCGCCGCGTTCTCAGCCGTCACCTGGAAACCGGGCTTGACCGCGGCCGCGCGGTCGGCGAACAGCCGCACCGCCTCCGCATCCGTGATCGCCACCAGATCGGCACTGGCGCCGGGTACCCCCAGCGGCGGCACCGGGACTAGCCGCTCTCCGTCGATCCCCAGGGCCTCGCGGCTGGTCGCCAGGATCACCAGCCGGGGGCATGACCGCTGCAGGACCCCGGCCAGCGCCGCCGCCCCCTCGAGCAGGTGCTCGCAGTTGTCGAGCACCAGCAGCAGTTCCTTTTTGCGCAAGAATTCCGCCAGCGTCTCGCGGGTGCCCTGGCCGACCCGGGCGATCACCGAGAACAGCGCCGCGACCGCATCATCTACCCCTGCGGGGTCGCGGATCGGTGCCAGCTCACACAGCCACGCCCCATCTGCAAACCGCCGCGCCGCCTGGACCGCGGCCTGCAACGCCAGCCGGGTCTTGCCCACCCCGCCCGGCCCGGTCAGGGTCACCATCCGCGCCTGGCCCAGCGCCGCCGCGGTCTGCTCCAGCTCCCGGGCCCGGCCGATGAACGAGCTCACCGGCAACGGCAGATTGCTGGCGCTCTCCGCCAGCGTGACAATCGGCGGGAAGTCCGCCGGGAGGTCGGCATGGGTCAGCTGGTAGATGAGCTCTGGCTCGGCCAGATCGCGCAGCCGGAACTCCCCGAGCTTCTTCAGCCCGAGACCGCCGCCCAGCCGGCCGCCGACTAGGTCGCGCGTGGTCTTGGTGAGAAGCACCTGCCCACCGTGCGCGGCAGCTCTCACCCGGGCACAGCGGTTGACCGGCGCGTGGTCGATACGGTCGCTGCCGCGCGCTCGCGCTTCCCCGGTGTGCAGCCCCATCCGCACCCGCAGCGCGATACCCGCCGGCCACGCTTCTTGCGCGAGCCGGAGCTGGCAGGCGCCGGCCGCCTCGACCGCGGCAACCGCGCTGGGAAACACCGCGAAGAAACTGTCACCCTCCCCGCGGGAGCGGACCACCACTCCGCCATGCCTCTCGATAACCTCGGTGAGAAGACGATCGTGCCGCTCCAGAGCCACCTCCATCGCGTCCGGCACAGTTTCCCACAGTCGCGTCGATCCCTCGATGTCGGTTAGCAAGAACGTGACCGTCCCGGCCGGCAGCTCAACCGGGCCGGGCTCGCCCGGCCCGGTCGGCGACATGCGCGGCGCCCCGGTGCCTGCCGTGGCGCCCGCAAAACTCTCGCTCAAAAGGACAGCAAGGTCGTCGGCCAGCAGCCGTTCCAGCTCCCTGGGCGTGGCGAAGGTCCGGTGCGACACGGCGCCGGCCGCGCGGATGCCGTCGATCATCGCCGTCAGCCGCGGCTCCTGGTCCGGGGCGGGACGCTTAAGGTACAGCAGCATGGGCTTGCCGGCAGCCAGCCGGTACTCATCCTCCAGGATCGAGATGTCCATCGCCGGGGCGACCCAGCCGTAGCGCTGCCAGTAGATCCCCACGAACACCTGACTCTGGGCCAGGCCGGCCCGGTACATGCTGCGCGGCGGGTGCGGGCGGGCGCCGGACTCACACCATACCGGGACCAGATGCAGCCGCCGGATGGCGCGCCGGGCGGCCGCCCGCTCGGCGGCCATCTCCTCCAGGGTCGAGGAAATGAACACCCGCACCCGCTGGTCGGGCGTCAAGATCACATCCGTCTGGGCCATCACTTCCCAGGCTAGCCCGCAACTGTACTGTCACGAAGATCATCCATGTCAAGCGTGACCCGCGAACCCGGGCCGGCCCTTCCGGCCGCCAGGCCGCACAACCACCAGCTGATTTTCCTTACCGGCCGCCCAGCGGCCCGGAAGAGAGGCGGACCATGCCCCCAAGCCGGGAACCGCGGACACAGGCCGGGCAGCGTCAACTCGCCTCGCGCCGGCACAGATCAACCTGTTCCGGACGCCACTGCCAGCCCAGCATCGGGCGGCTGCCGGCGCCAATCAGGCGGGCCGGCGCGCGGATATTCAGAGCTCTTCGCGTCAGCAGCTGCATTGCAGTCCCGCTTAAGGCCCAGCCGGCAGTCGGCCGCAGGCCCCATGTTTATGCATCGCCGGGCCGGGGTGAACCTCCGCAATTGCCGCGGTTCGCGCGATATGGAGCGACGGCAGATGTGAGCGACGGCGCCGGGACAAGCTCATGAAAGGTGCGCGGTCGAACCAATCATGACGACGGTCAGATTGTCGATCGTAGTGACGGCGCATGGGGGAATGCCTGCGGCGAGCAGTTGCGGCGGCAGGGCATCATCATCGAGAAGGTTGCGCAGCAGATCGGTGGTGATCCCGCCGTGGGTGACTACTGCGGCCGGCCCGTGCGCGCCGGGCAGGCCGACGAGGAATGCCTGCAGCCGCGCCTCGGCCTGCCGGGATGATCCCCCTCCGGGCGAATATGGTGCGATTCGGGCAGGTCAGTGAGCCTCGGCCTCGCGGCTTGCCTGGATGCTCATATTTGTTCCGGTAGCCGTCATCAAAACGCGTGCTTCACGTCGAAGTCGATCGGCCTGGTCAGCATGCCCTCGTTGCTCATAATCGCGCGCGGCGGCTTGGCGTTCAGCGACCTCCGCCCGCACGATCTCATCAACGTCGCCATCGCTTAGCCTGCGCCGCTCGCCCTCCCCCGCGCCGAGTCCGGCGGCAGCGCCGGCGACATGCTGGCTGCCAACGCCGACGGCGGGCGCAGGCCCGAGAGGAACGGCGCCGGCATTGTCGATCGCAGCCAAGGCCGAGCGCAATGCCGACACCGCAATCTTGTCCCGCGCCTTCAGCGCTTCGCGTAGTGCCGCTTGCAGGCGCCCCCGTCCCGTACTGTCGTCCGTACCGGCAACCATATGACCAGCCGGACCACCGTCATCGGAAGATTCAGCATCGCCCGCAGAAACGCCGAGCGTTATCGCGTGGAAGGTTTTCTGCAGGCCATCCGCTTCTGCCGCGGCTAGGTGCGCCTGCCCGGCGCGGGGACGTGGCCAGCTCTGGCTTCTGGCCAGCACCGCGCCGAGCACAGACGATGCCGAAGCGTCTGTCGGTTCAGCTTCCGGATGAAGCCGAACCCGCTGTCACGGTTACGACCTCGACGTTGTCGCTATATGCGATGCGGTCAAGGCCGGTGCCGGGACCGTAATTGACTCCAAGGCCGCGGGTCCCGGCGGCGCGGGGGTCAAGTCGCGTTGTGACGGTCCAACCATGGCGATGCGCGGCGACGATGATGTCCGAGACGAACTGGTCAGCGCCTTCGTTGTAGCCGTTTGGCTGGATGCAGTGCTGCCCGGATCTGCCGATGAGCGGGCCATAAACTGCGTTGATGCCCAGCCGAGCAGCCCACAATGAGACGGCTCGCCGCACCGCTGAGCGCCGCAACCCGCCGCTTCAAAGGAGGGCCGCCAGACTGGCGCGCGTCAGGCAAAGCCGGTTGTGGGCAGAACTTGCGATTTGGTCAGTCGCTGTAGTGATACCGGGCCTTGAGGATCTTCACCTCTTTGTCGTCGGCGCGGTACACGAGCCGGTGTTCGTCGTCGATGCGGCGGGACCAGTAGCCGGATAGGTCACCTTTCAGGGGTTCGGGCTTACCTATCCCGGCGAACGGGTCGCGCTGGATCTCACCGATCAGGCGCGTGATCCTCACCGCCATCTTCCGGTCTGCGGCCAGCCAGTACAGCAAGTCCTCCCAGGCGTCGGGGTCGAAATGGATGCTTCTCACTACTCGCCCGCCAGGGCCTGGAGGTCCTCCATGGTCTTGACGACGGCGGGCTGGTGCGACTTGTCCCGGGCGACGGCTTCCATGAGCCGCCGGGCGTTGGCGGGAGACCGCAG